>JALHDK010000067.1 GCA_022838965.1 Actinomycetales bacterium
TCTGAGCTACACCGTCGACCAGCTGGCGATGTGGCAGGTCGAGGCCGCCGTGGACTTCCAGCAGCGCCGGTGGGACCTCGATGACATCGCCGCCCGCATCGTCGTGCTCAACGGGCTTCCGAACGTGGCCGACTTCGGCATCGAACAGCTCCAGTACGCATGGCGGCGCCGCATGGTTGCGGCGGCGGAACGTCTCGACAACGAGATCCTCCAGCGTTCCCGGGAGCCGGAGCACGGCGACGTCCTGCCGTTGCCCCGCGCCCTCGGTTTCGTGGACATGGTGGCCTTCACTTCCCGCGCGCGGCAGCTGGGGAGTCGGGGGCTGGCGGAACTGGTCCAGGGATTCGAGTTCACCGCCCGTGACATCATCACCGCCAACGGGGCGCGGGTGGTCAAGACGGTCGGGGATGCGGTGCTGTTCATCGCCGATGATCTGCTCACCGCGGCGAATGTCGCACTCACGATGATCGAGGCGATCCGCGCCAATCCCATCCTGCTGCCGGTGCGGGCGTCGCTGGTCTGGGGGCGGGTGGTCTCGAGGTCCGGCGACATCTTCGGCCCGGCCGTCAACCTCGCGTCACGCCTCATCGACGTCGCTCCGAAGGACACCGTCTACATGGACGAGTCCACCGGTGCCATGCTCGCCAAGCACCCGCGGGCGGGGGATTTCGTGCAGATCCCGCAGCCCCCCGTCACCCTGCAGGGGATCGGGACGATCAGTCCCATCGAGCTCCGCTGGGTCGCTCCGGCGGCGCACTCGGACCTGTGGCTGCCCGGATGAACCGACGGCCGGGGACCACCACACCACACGGCTGGGGATCACCACACCAAGCGGGCGTTCCGTTTGACCCTCCCTTGAACCATTCCTTTACTATTGCCGTGTGACCACTGTTCTGCTCGTCGAGGACGACCCGGCCATCGCCGAGCCGCTGGCCCGTGCCCTCACCCGGGAGGGCTACACGGTGCGAACCCACGGGTCGGGGCAGGCTGCGCTGGGCGACCTCGGTGGTGTTGACCTGGTCATCCTGGACCTCGGCCTGCCGGACATCGACGGCCTGGACGTGGCCCGCAAGATCCGGTCCCAAGGCCTCAACGTGCCCATCCTCATCCTGACGGCACGCGCTGACGAGGTCGATCTCGTGGTCGGGCTGGACGCGGGGGCCGACGACTACGTCACCAAGCCCTTCCGCCTCGCCGAACTCCTCGCGCGGGTGCGGGCGCTCCTGCGCCGCGTCGGCGGGGACATCACGGACGAGGACGAGCTGGTCGCCCAGGACGTCCGGGTCGACGTCGGGGCGCACCGGGCCTTCCAGGCGAAGCGCGAGCTGCAGCTCACCGCCAAGGAGTTCGAGCTGCTGCGCGTCCTGTTGCGCGACGCCGGGACGGTGGTGGGACGGGAGACACTCATGCGGGAGGTCTGGGGCTCCGACCCGGCCGGGTCGACGAAGACCCTCGACATGCACGTCTCGTGGCTGCGCCGCAAGCTGGGTGACGACGCCAACGACCCGCACTACATCACGACGGTCCGCGGGATGGGCTTCCGGTTCGAGACCGCCCCGCGCTGATGCGCCGGCGCGCGGTCCAGATGGCCGTCGTGGCGGTCACCGTGGCCCTCCTGCTGGTCGGGGTACCACTGGCGGTGCTGGGTTCCCTCATGGTGTGGGACAGTGCGCACTCCGCGCTCGACGCGCGCGTGGTCTACCTGGGGCGCGCCGTCGAGAGACGCATCACCACCGGAGAGGCCATCGACGAGGCGATGCTGCTCCCGTGGATTGGCGGCAACGTCAACCCGGAGGCGCGGGTCGTCGTCGAGACGCCGGAAGGTGAGCGCTTCGAGGCCGGTGACCTCGGCACCACCCGTGTGATGCGGTCCACGGACACCACGCCGTCGGGCGCCCGTCTCATCATGGAGATCCGGACGTCCGACATCCTCCTGGAGATCGCCCAGATGATCTTCCTGGTGATGATCGCCTCCGCCGTGGCGTTCGTGGTGTCCGTGCTGGTGGCGATGCGCATCTCGAGACGCATCGCCGCCCCGCTGATCTACCTCGCGGCGGCTGCGGAGCAGCTCGGCTCCGGTCAGGCCCGTCCGCGTGTCCGGCCCTCCGGGATCGAGGAGATCGACCTGGTCCAGGACGAACTCGTCCGAACCGCCGAGCGCATGGCTGGCCGACTCGCGGCCGAACGGCAGTTCGCGGCGGACGCCTCCCATCAGCTCCGCACGCCTCTCGCCGCCCTGTCCATGCGGCTCGAGGAGATCGAGTACCTCTCCGACTCCCCGGAGGTCAGGGACGAGGCCCAAGCCTGCCTGCAGCAGCTCGAACGGCTCACGGGGGTGGTCGACGACCTCCTGCGGACCTCGCGCAACGCGGCCGGCGGCACCACGGAGGCGTTGCACCTGGACGACGTCTTCGCCCAGCAGCGCGAGGAGTGGGCGGAACAGTTCGCCCGGGCGGGCCGCGAGATCGTCTTCAAGGACGAGGCGAACCGTGTGGCGCTCGCCAGCCCCGGCGGCCTGTCGCAGGCCCTGGCGACACTCATCGAGAACTCCCTCCGCTACGGCGCGGGGACGACCACGGTCTCGACCCGGCCGTCGTCGGGCCGCGGCGTCTTCATCGACGTGCGCGACGAGGGCGAGGGCGTCGCGGAAGATCTCGCGCCCGACATTTTCACGAAGGGGGTCTCGGGGCGGGGTTCCACCGGACTCGGACTCGCGCTCGCGCGGGACCTCGTCGCGGCCGACGGCGGGCGCCTCGAACTTACCCAGCGGCGTCCCGCCGTGTTCACCATCTTCCTCAACGGGGTCCCGACGGCGCTGGACCCTGACGTGGTCCTTCCGCCAGGGGCGCTGGTGACGGTGGGGCGGCGGCGCCGTCGGCGGTGAACACCCAGAAGCGGTACATGACGTACCGGAAGATGGTCGCGAGTCCCACGCCCACCACGTTCGCGGAGACGTTGACCTGCAGGGGTGAGGTGAGACCGAGGACGTAGTAGCTGAACCACAACGTCGCGACCGTCACCAGCATGCCGCCGACGTTCACTGCGACGAACATCACCAGTTCCCGCCCCGCCGCCTGCCGCCGCCGCCCGGCGAATGTCCAGTACCGGTTGCCGAGCCAGGCCACGAGCGTCGCCACGGCGGCCGAGATCACCTTCGCGGCGGTCGGGTGCTCCAGCAGCAGCTTCCCCGGGCCGTACATGAGCAGGTTGAAGAGGCCGGTGTCGACCACGTAGGCCACGCCGCCCACGAAGCCGAACTTGCCAAGCTCGGCGAACCACTGGGCGGGGGACTGGCGGGCCACCCGGCAATCGTAACCTCCGGAGGCACGCTACCCTCGTGCGGGTGGGGAGTTACACGGTGGCGGTCATTGGTGGCGGGCAACTGGCGCGCATGATGAGTCAGCAGGCCACGGCGCTGGGCGTTCGCCTGCGGGCGCTCGTGGAGGCGCCGGACGGCGCGACGGCGCAGGTGGTGCCCGATTCGCTCGTGGGCGCTGCCAAGGATGAGGCCGCCATCCGGGAGATCTGCCGGGGAGCGGACGTGCTCACGGTGGAGCATGAACACGTCGACGGCGGCCAGCTGTCCCGCGTCATGGCGTCCGGTACTCCTGTTCGGCCGGGCCCGCACGCCCTGCGCTACGCCCAGGACAAGATCGCGATGCGGCTTCGGCTGACGGAACTGGGTATCGAGTGTCCCCGCTGGGCGCGGGTGCGGACCGCCGCGGAGTTGGCGGCGTTCGGGGAGGAGGTGGGCTGGCCCGTCGTCGTCAAGACGCCGCGCGGAGGGTACGACGGCAAGGGGGTGCGATTCGTCCACTCTCCCGACGACGCCGGCGACTGGCTGGCCGATCTGGAGCGTGGCGTCGTCACCGTGGACGGGCTGGGCGGTGAGGGTGGCCACGAGCTGCTGGTGGAGGAGCGGGTGCCGTTCACCCGCGAGCTGGCGGTCCTCGTGGCCCGGCGTCCCGGTGGATACCACGCGGAGATCCGTGCCTGGCCGGTGGTGGAGACGGTGCAGGCCGGTGGCATCTGTTCCGAGGTGATCGCGCCGGCGCCGGGGCTGCCGGAGGCGGTGGTCCGCCACGCGCAGGACATGGCCGCGACGGTCGCCCGGGGACTCGATGTCACCGGGGTGCTGGCCGTGGAACTGTTCTGCGTGGAGGATGACGCCGGGGTCCGCCTGAGCGTCAACGAACTCGCCATGCGGCCCCACAACACCGGGCACTGGACCATCGAAGGTGCCGTCACCAGCCAGTTCGAGCAGCATCTGCGTGCGGTGCTCGACCTTCCGCTGGGAGACACGGCCCCGCGCCAGCCGTGCGCCGTCATGGTGAACCTGCTGGGGAGCACGCTGCCCGATCCGCGGGACGCCTACCGGCGCATGATGGCCGAGTTCCCCGAGGTGAAGGTTCACCTCTACGGCAAGGAGGTGCGGCCCGGCCGTAAGCTGGGCCACGTCACGGCGCTCGGGGAGGACCCGGTGGCGCTGCGGGCGCGGGCCAACGCCGCCGTGGCACACCTGCGGGGTGACTACCGGGAAGGGGGCGCGCGATGACGCCGCTCGTCGGAATCGTGATGGGATCGGACTCGGACTGGCCGGTGATGGCTGCGGCGGCGGAGGCCCTCGAGGAGTTCGGGATCGCCCACGAGGTGGGGGTGGTGTCCGCCCACCGCATGCCGGCGGAGATGATCGAGTACGGCCGCGGCGCGGCTGCGCGGGGCCTGCGGGTGATCATCGCGGGTGCCGGCGGGGCGGCTCACCTGCCGGGCATGCTGGCGTCCGTGACCCCGCTGCCGGTGATCGGGGTGCCCGTGCCGCTGCGTCACCTCGACGGCCTGGACTCGCTGCTGTCCATCGTGCAGATGCCCGCCGGGGTGCCGGTGGCGACGGTCTCGATCGGCGGGGCGCGCAACGCCGGCCTCCTGGCGGCACGGATCGTGGGTGTGTCCGACGACGCCGTGCGGGCGGCCATGATGGACTTTCAGGAGGGGCTACGCCAGGTGGCGATCGAGAAGGGCCGGGCGTTGCAGGAATCGCGGGAGGGTGCGCAGTGAGCATCATGGTCATCGGCGGGGCGGGCTACATCGGCGCCCACGTCGTGCGGTTGCTCGCACAGGCGGGCAGCGAGGTCGTGGTGGTGGACGACCTGTCGACGTCGTCCGCTGACCGGGTGGGTGGCGCGCCGCTCGTGGTGATGGACGTGGCCGCGGACGACGCCGTCGGACGGCTCGTGGACGCGCTGCGTGGGCACGCTGTGGACGCCGTGATCCATTTCGCCGCCCGCAAGCAGGTGGGGGAGTCCATGCAGCGGCCGCTGTGGTACTACCGGCAGAACGTCGGGGGCATGGTGAACGTGCTGGAGGCCATGGAGGCGGCCGGCGTGCAGAAGATGATCTTCTCCTCCTCGGCTGCTGTCTACGGCATGCCTCCGGTGGAGGTGGTGGACGAGGACACCGTCAGGAACCCGATCAACCCGTACGGGCGCACCAAGCTGATCGGCGAGTGGATGCTCGCGGACTGTGGCCGGGCGTGGGGCCTGCAGTGGGTGGCGCTGCGGTATTTCAACGTGGCGGGGGCGGGATGGCCGGAGTTGGGTGACTCCGCGGTGATGAACCTCATTCCCATGGTGTTTGACCGGCTGGCCCGCGGGGAGGCGCCGCGGGTGTTCGGGGACGACTACCCCACCCCGGACGGGACCTGCATCCGGGATTACGTGCACGTCCTCGACCTGGCGGAGGCGCACCTTGCGGCGCTGCGGGGGCTGGGCGGGCCGCTGGAGCACCGGATCTTCAATGTGGGTACGGGTACCGGCTCGTCCGTGCGTGAGGTCATCGACATGGTGGGCGCGGTGTCCGGGCTGGACACGACCCCCGTGGTGGAGGGGCGGCGTGCGGGCGACCCACCACAGCTCATCGCCTCGCCCGCGCGGATCGAGCGCGAACTCGGGTTCCGGTCGACCAGCGGGTTGCGGGAGATCGTGACGAGTGCGTGGGAGGCGTGGCAGGCGGGGCCGCGGCGAATCCCGACCTAATCGGCGAGTTCGCCCGTTCGGTCCGGGGCCTCCGGTGGACTGCCGATCGGGTCCGCGGTGAGGAGGGCAAGGTGTCGTGCCAGTTCCGTGAGGTCCTGCTCCATGCGTGAGTGCCGGATGCTTGACGCGATCGTCTGGCCCGCGAACACCACGACGAGCGAGTAGAGCAGGAGATCTGCTCCACGCCCGACGCCGACGATGGCGGCGACGGACGACACCCAGTCTGGCCGGATGACGGCCACCACGGCCAGAGTGAATACGGCCAGCAGCGTCAATCGCCGGATCGCGAGGGGGCGCGCGCCCTTGCGGGGGATCAGGAGGACAAGGGCGAAGCCGACGAAACTCGCGATCAGCAGTGCCTTCACGAGGAATTGGCTGTCCATGTGTCTTCCCCTATCGGGCCGTGAGGAACAGGTCGCTCAGGATGTTGACGGAGTTCCAGATCGACTGTCCCTTGGCGCGCGAGTAGTCGGTGTACACGATGTGCACGGGCATCTCGGCGTACCGAAGGTTGTTGTGAGCGATCTCGCGGAGGAACTCCGAACCGTGGGCCATCCGGTTCTGGCGAATCCTGATCCGTGTGGCTGCCGTGCGGTTCAGCGCGCGAAGCCCGTTGTGGGTGTCGGTGACCTTCATCCCGGTGGTCAGGCGTTCGAAGAGCACCGCCATCCTGAGCACGAGCCGCTTCAGGAAGCCCGCCTCGACGGACGCGTCCAGGAACCGGGATCCGAGGACCACGTCGAGCCCGCCGGCGCGGAGCATGTCCACCATCCGCGCCGCGTCCTCGACCCGGTGCTGGCCGTCAGAGTCAAACGTGACGAACCACAGCGCCTCCGGGTCCTGGAGGGCGTATCGCAGACCGGTCTGCAGGGCCGCACCCTGGCCGAGGTTGATGGGGTGTCGCACGATGTGGGCTCCGCCGGCACGGGCCTCGGCGACGGAGTTGTCGGAACTGCCGTCGTCCACGCACACGATCTTCGGGAACACCGCCCGCGCCTCCCGGACTACCTCCTGGACCACCTGCCCCTCGTTGTAGAGCGGGACGATCAGCCACGCGTCCGGGTAGGTGGTTGAGCCTGGTGGGCCGGGCACGGTGGTCATGGCTGAACGTCCTCCGTGGTCAGTTCGCCGTCGCGGAGTCTCTGGAAGAAGGTGGGGGTGAGCTCCGGGTCGAGGAGGACAGTGGACCCGACCCTTCCCGGACGATAGTCGAGGTCCTTGATGGGTGGGCCGCCAGTCAGGCCCTCCGGTCCGGTTGCGCGCCGGAAGGCGAGTGCCAGGCGACCCAGATCCACCACACCGGTGGCGTCGTCGGTGGTGAGCGCCCCGGTCCCGGCGTCAATGAGGTCGATCTGGCGGAACGGGTTGAGGGCTGTTCCCAGCGTGGCGACCCGGCGCACCACGGCAGAGATCAGCTGACGCTGGCGTGCCTGTCGCCCGACGTCGCCCAGCGGGTCCGAGTAGCGCATGCGGGCGAACGCCAGGGCGACGGTCCCGTCGACGTCGTGGCACCCTGCCGTCCAGACCAGGCCGGACAGCTCGTCGTTGACGTCGAAGTCGAGACACAGGTTGACGCCCCCCACGGCATCCACGAGCGTGACCACCCCGCCCATGCCGATCTCCACGTAGTGGGCGACGGTCAGGCCGGTGAGGCCCTCCACCGTCTGCACCAGCAGGGGAGCGCCCCCGAAGGCGAAGGACGCATTGAGCTTGTTTCCGCCGTACCCCGGTATCTCGACATAGGTGTCCCGCGGGAGGGAGATCAGGGCGGTGCTGCCGTTGTTCGCCACGTGGAGAATGAGGATCGAATCCGCCCGCTGGCCGGCCGTGTCGTCCGCCACGGCACCATCGGCCCGCGAGTCGGAACCCACGAGGAGGTAGGTGTTCCCCGGGGTTCCAGGGGCTCCTGAGAGGGCCGTGGTGTGCGCGATCTTGCCGTTGGCCCAGATCAGCAGTCCGATCGGCCACGCCAGCAGCAGGGCGAGAACCAGCGCGAGGATGACGGGGAGGCGGCGGCGGCGCGTGATCCTCGCGGGACGCGAAGGCGGGGCCGGGGGCGTCGCCTTCGCTGCGCTGTCCTCCGGGTGTGAGGGTGGTACAGGCCGCGACGGCGCCGCCGCTGGTGAGGGTGGCACAGGCCGCGACAGCGCCGCCGCTGGTGAGGGTGGCACCGGCCGCGAGGGCCCCGCCGCCGTTGAGGGTGGCACCGGCCGCGACGGCGCCGCTGCGCTGCTGCTGAACGCGGTGCGGTGGGGTGACGGGGCCGGACGGGCCGGCGGCGCCGGCTCGACCGGCATCACCCGGGACTCGCCGCCGGCTCTGGAGTCACCGACCTTGCGGGCACCGGTGGCGGATGGACGGGCTGTCGAGTGCCGGGGCATGATCCGCGGCGGAGTGGGCTCCTCCTCGACGCTCACGTGGCGGTCTCCTTGGTGCAGTAGAGCGGGTCGTCCGTCACGCCTGACGTGACCGACGGCAACGGTGTCGGTTCGGTGCCGCCGGATGACGGCGTCTGTGTGGTGGGAGGGCTGCTCGCGGCTGCCGCTGCCGCCGCCTCACGTTCCTTCAGGGCCTGGGTGATCGCCGGACCGTCGCCGGAGTAGATCGGATCGACGGGCGTGTCGGCGAGCAGTGCCTCCCAGACGAAGGCGGCATAGTCCGACGGCACCACGCGTGCGCCAGCCCAGACGAACGGCATGGTCACCAGCGTGATGTTCTCCATGCGAATGGACGAGAGCGACATGCCGAGACCTGCCATCGAGCTGATGTCCCCCACCCGGTTCCCGGTGGTCAGCGTCTGGGTGGAGGTGTCGAGGAACTGGTAGAGGCGGGGCGGGTTGCGCAGGAGGTTGGAGGACAGGGCCTCCTGGATCACCGCCATCACCAGGTCCTGCTGCCGGCCGATGCGCGAGATGTCCGAGCCGTCCCCGACGGTCTTTCGCACCCGGGCGAACCCGAGCGCCTCCTGTCCGTCGAGGAGGCGGCAACCCTTCTCGAGCTTCAGGCCGGACAGGCGGTCGTTGATGTCCTGCGGGATGTACATCGCAACGCCGCCGAGCGCGTCAATGACATTGATGAAGCCGGCGAAGTCGACCACCACGAAATCGTCGATGTAGATGCCCGTGAGTTGCTCCACCGTGCGGATCGTGCACGCGGCGGCGGATCCGATCGTGCCGCCGTCCGCGCCGATCTGGAACGCGGAGTTGAACATGACATCATGCTGGGGCCGCGTGGTCGTGCCGTCCGGCAGGGTGCACTCCGGGATGTCGACGAGCGTGTCCCGGGGGATGGAGACCACCTCGACGCGCTTTCGGTCAGCCGAGATGTGGACGAGCATGGTGGTGTCGGAGCGCATTCCGGAGGTGGTCCCGGTGGCTCCGGCGCCGTCGACGTCGTTGGCGCCCTCGCGGGAATCCGATCCGATCACCAGGAAGTTCAGCGGGCGACCCGGGTTGATGTCGGTCGGGGCCGGGCTTCCGGACGCCGTGGGGCGCTCGCTGCCCAGCAGGCTCTCGATGTCGTGCCGTTCGATGTTGCCCTGGATGCGACCCCACGCGAGGCCGGCGAGGCTGACGGAGAACAGCAGGACGAACGTGAGTGTGAGGGCCAGGGCGTTCGCGAGCGGGTGCCGCTTGCGGCCAACGGCCCGGTGGCGCGCGGGCAGACGGTGGGGGACGCTGAGCTCGCTCCCGGGGCTCAGCTCTTCTGGCACCATTCCAATGTATCGGGATCTGTCTCTCCTGCGTACCCCGCGCGCGGGGGAGACTGGTCACACGTCGAAAGGGGAACGATGCGCGAGGAGTTCACGTGGCGCCTCGCCGGCCGCGGTGAGGCGCTTGACCTGGACGCGGCCACGGTCGTGCGCGGAACTTGTCGCCGTCGTCGCGCACTGGGATCCCGCCAGCCGGTTCTCGGCGAGCACGAGGCGGTACGTCCGTGCCCTCGACGACGCCGGCTGGTCCCCGCTCGTCGTCACCACATCCCCCGCGCCACCCACGGGTGACCTGCCGGCCTCCGCCGTCGTCCTCCTCCGGCCGAACCGCGGGTACGACTTCGGCTCGTGGGCGACGGCACTGCACCAGGTCCCCCGCCTCCGGACCGGCGCGGAGGTGATTCTGACCAATGACTCGATGATCGGGCCGTTCGCGCCGCTGGGTCCGCTTCTCGCGCGCGCCGAGGAGTCACGTGCCGACGTGTGGGCGGTCACGTCCTCCCTGCAGAACTCGCCGCACCTGCAGTCCTACTTCCTTCGCTTCCGGCCCGCCGTCCTGGGTCTGCCCGAACTGGTCAA
>JALHDK010000068.1 GCA_022838965.1 Actinomycetales bacterium
GTCCATCCAGGGCGCCCAAGTATGCAACGTGTATCCTCCTGCAGCGGCTGCCCCTGTAGCCGCAAGGAGGCCAAGGAACGTGCGGCGACTCACAGTTGGGTCAGAGCGCGGCTGTTGCATCAATTCCCCCTTCGGGTTCGGTCGAGTGATTGTGTGTTGTGCTGGAGCCGTGGTCTTGCAGGCCGAGTACCGCCTCCATGGCGTGCACGCTGTACAACCAGAGCGTATCCCTACATTATGGTAGACTCCGTTGCTGTGCCTTGAGCGGTAATGCCAGATGCTCCCGAGCGTTCCTGTGTGGCGTTCGGGGCTTCGACTCCCGTTGCTGTGCCTTGAGCGGTAATGCCAGATGCTCCGGTCATCCTTGGAGAATGAAGCCGGGCCCTCGGCTATGTGCGCGAGGCCAACAGCGCCAAGCAATCCCTGCATGGCGAGCGAGCAAGACAACCCTGCGTACTACGACGAGGGCGCTAACTCAAAGGATTGGGGAGCCGTCTATGGCGGGTGCACACTCGAGATAGGTATGGTCGCCACTGGTGCATGTTCCCAAACGCCCGCCCTGAACCGGATTTCAGATAGCCCATCGAATGTGACTGCGTTCGTATCTTCATCGAACTGGGTGTAGGCTACAAGTCTTCATAACTTGTGTTCGCTGGTGTGAGGGGAACCGCCCTCGTTGTGTTTACTGAGGTGGGCGTTGATGTCGGACGCCGTTCCGACATACCGCTGGTCGGGGTAGGGGATGCTTTGGATCAAGTTGACGTACTTCATCAGGTGTGCACTGACCACGAGAAGTGTCACGGGTTCGGAGTCCCGCTTCGGGCTTCGGCGGGCAGCCTTCGCTGAAGCTGCGGGTTGCCAGCCGTAGCGCAAGTTGTCATCCACAGACTTGAGTCCATCCGGCTCAACACGGAGGGGAGCGGTGCTATTCCGTCGAACCCGATCCGCGATGTATCCGTGCCGGCCCGATGCGGCGCGGACAGTGGAACGCCCAGTCTGCGCGCCCCTGCTGCAATGCAGTCACGGTTCCATAACAGACCTTGACATGCCCCACACCCCTCCAGGAGAGTTGAGGGTCAGAGAGCGCTCTCTCTCGCGATCCCCTCGACCTCCCACCACGCGCGTTGCTCGAGCAGCTCCGAGAAAGCGCTCTCTCACAGCTCCACAGCTCTCTGAAGGGGATCCATGTCAACGAAGACCTCCACACCCATGGCTGGTGCGATCACCGCGGAGAAGCCGTCGCTCAGCAGCCGGCTGAACCGCCTCGACATGAAGGTGTCCCCCTACCTCTTCATCTCGCCCTTCTTCATCCTGTTCATCGTCGTCGGGCTGTTCCCGCTGGCATACACCGCAGTCGTCTCCGTCCACGAGTGGGGACTGATCGCGGGCCGCGGGGACTTCGTCGGTCTCCAGAACTACGTCGACGTCCTGAACCAACCCCGCTTCTACACGGCCCTGCGCAACACGTTCAGCATCTTCCTGCTGTCGTCCGTCCCGCAGATCATCATGGCGATCGCCATCGCGGCGGTGCTCGACCAGAACATCCGTGCCAAGACGTTCTGGCGCATGGGTGTGCTGCTCCCGTACGTCGTCGCACCCGTCGCCGTCTCGCTCATCTTCTCCCGGCTGTTCGCCGACCAGTCCGGGATGATCAACGAGATCCTCGGGAACTTCGGGATCGGCCCGATCCGCTGGCACGCGGACGTGCTCGCGAGCCACGTGGCGATCGCCTCGATGGTCAACTTCCGCTGGACGGGCTACAACACCCTCATCCTGCTGGCCGCGATGCAGGCGATCCCCCGGGACGTCTACGAGGCGGCGATCATCGACGGCGCGAGCCGGCTCCGGACGTTCTTCTCCGTCACCATCCCGATGCTGCGTCCCACCATCATCTTCGTGATCATCACGTCCACGATCGGCGGACTGCAGATCTTCGACGAGCCCCGCCTCTTCGACCAGCTCGGCCAGGGAGGCGCCGACCGGCAGTGGATGACCCTGACGATGTACCTCTACGAGGTCGGATGGGGTCCGCAGTTGAGTTTCGGAAGGGCCTCGGCCATCGCCTGGCTCCTGTTCCTCATCATCGTGGTGTTCGGCGCGATCAACTTCTTCCTCACGCAGAGGATCGCTTCGACCGGGTCCAAGACTGGAGGCAAGAAATGAGCTCCCAGAACCTGCAACAACCCCCGCTGACGGTCGTCGAGCAGACGGCGGGAAAGGGGGCCGCCCGGGCCGCGGCGCGCCGCCAGCGCAAGCAGAGTTGGGGGGCCGAGCGTCGGCCGGGCTGGGTGACGTACACCCTCCTGGGGCTCGTCCTCGCGATCTCGGCGTACCCGCTGTACTTCGCGTTCCTGCTGGCGTCGTCCGACGCCGTCACGATCGCCCAGAACCCGATCCCGTCCCTCATCCCTGACGGCAACCTCCTCGAGAACCTCAACCGGGTGATGAACGCGGACATCAAGTTCTGGACCGCGTTCTTCAACTCGCTGATCGTCGCGGTCCTCACCTCGCTGTCCGTGGTGCTGTTCGCGACCCTCGCCGGGTTCTCGTTCTCCAAGCTGCAGTTTCGCGGCCGCGGGCCGCTGCTGGTGTTCGTGATCGCGACCATGGCGGTTCCCACCCAGCTCGGCGTGGTGCCGCTGTTCATCCTCATGTCGCAGCTCGGCTGGGTGGGGCGGCTCGAGGCGGTCATCGTCCCGGGCCTCGTCACCGCCTTCGGTGTCTTCTGGATGACGCAGTATCTGGAGAGCGCCCTGCCCTACGAGCTCGTCGAGGCCGCGCGCATTGACGGCTGCTCGCTGATCAAGGCGTTCTGGTATGTCGCGCTCCCGGCCGCCCGGCCGGCGGCGACCATGCTGGGCCTGTTCACGTTCGTGGCCTCGTGGACGAACTTCTTCTGGCCGTTCATCGTGCTGGGTCCGGCCAATCCGACCCTGCCGGTGGCGGTCCAGCTGCTCCAGGCGTCGTTCTTCAAGGACCTGTCCCTGATCATGGCCGGAGTGGTCGCCGCGACCGTCCCGCTCATCGTGCTCTTCATCTTCGCCGGACGGCAGCTCGTCTCCGGCATCATGGCCGGGGCCGTGAAGGGCTGAGTGAGATGGCGTGGACGCGTACGCGCGGGGTCCGTCCGCACCCCGCGCGTACGCGCCTACGGTGCGGGAGTCGGCACGGTCGACTCCCGCACCACCAGTTCAACGGGCAGCACGAGATGGTGCTTCCCCCGCAGGTCCGGGATCTCCCCGTCGGGACTGGCCGGCACCTCGGGCCGGATCTGCGCCAGCAGGAGCCGGACCATCGCCCGCGCCTGCACCACGGTCCGCTGCCGGACCGTGGTGAGCGGGGGCGCGGAGTAGGCGGCCACGTCGATGTCGTCGAAGCCGACGAGCGCCACGTCCTCGGGCACCCGCCGCCCGCTGTCCCGCAGGGCCTTGAGGGCACCGAGGGCGGTGAGGTCGGACGCCGCGAACAGCCCGTCGAGGTGGGGCGCCCGTTCGAGCAGCCGCAACGCTGCCGCCTCGCCGCCCGCTTGGGTGAAGTCCCCGTACTCGACGAGATCGGGTGCGAACAGGGGTCCCAGCCCCTCGCGGAAGCCGGCGAGGCGATCAATCCCCGCGGTCATGTCCTGGGGGCCGGTGATCGTGCCGATCGCCTGCCGGCCGAGGCTGCGGAGATGCGCGGCGGCCATGCGCCCGCCCGCCACGTTGTCGTTGTCCACGTAGGGCACGGAGACGCCCGGCTGCATGGGGCGCCCTCCGATGACGAGCGGGACCCCGGCCGCCTGCAGGGCGGGCGGGAGCGGGTCGACGGACTCGTGCTCCGAGATCAACAGGACGCCATCGACCGCACCGGACGTGAGATACCGACGGACGCGGCGCAGGTCCTCGGGAGTCTGGCTCATCATGATGACGAGTTGGAGACCCACCGCTCCCACCTCGATGGACGCCCCACGGACGATGCCGCTGAAGAAGGGGTCTCCAAACACCCGGACGTCGGGCTCCGAGGCGACCAGCGCGATGGTGTCCGTGCGGCTGGTGGCGAGGCTTCGCGCCGCCAGGTTGGGCTGGTACCCGAGGATCCGGATGGAGTTCTCCACCCGGGCGCTAATCTTCGCATCCACGGTCGGGACGCCGTTGACCACCCGGGAGACCGTCGCCCGGGACACTCCGGCGTGGGCGGCCACCTCTTCGAGACTGACCCGCCGCGCCCTCCGCACAATTCACCCCCAGCACATTCCCCGGGCGCGCACACGCGCGTCCCTCCGACACCAACCGAATCCTACGCAGCGCTTCACCGCAAGGGCACCACGGCAACTCTTGCCATCTCACGACCCACGTGGAATGCTCGGGTGCGAGAGCGCTCTCTCGTTGCTATTGCAACGATGTAGACCGCTGGACGGCCGGGAGGCCCACTCCCGTCCTGCCGGCGACACCACTCCCTGACAGTCCCGAGGAAAGGTCCCGATGTCCACGCCCGCTCCCCCTCATTCCGCCACCGGGACCCCCCACCCGGCATCCCTGCCCACCGGCATTACGATGGTCGACCTGTACGGCCGCCGGTTCCACCGCATCCCCGGCTACGACCGGATGCCCCCCTTCTTCATGACCCTCGTCAGCTCCAGCGACGTCTGGCTCTTCATCTCGAGCACCGGCGGGCTGACGGCCGGCCGCGTGGATGCCGAACACGCGCTCTTCCCCTACTACACCGACGACAAGGTGACGGAGAGTGCGGGCCGCACCGGCGGACTCACCCTGCTGCGGGTCACACCGGCGGGCGGCGAGCCCCGGCACTGGCAGCCCTTCGCCCAGCTCCGCCCCGGCGACCCCGCCGTCGAGCGCACCCTCTACAAGGACGTCCTGGGAACCACCCTGATGTTCGAGGAGATCCGCCCGGACCTCGGACTCCGCTTCCGCGTGAGGTGGGAGACCAGTGCCCGGTACGGCGTCGTCCGGACCTGCGAGCTGACGTCCCTCACCGAGGGCCCGTGCGCCGTCGAGCTCCTCGACGGCCTCGTCAACGTCCTCCCCGCGGGCACGAGCCAGCAGGTCCAGAACGAACTCTCCAACCTCCTCGACGCCTACAAGCGCAGTGAACTCGACCTCGTCACGGGGCTGGGGATCTTCCACCTCAACGCGTCCCTCACCGACCTCGCCGAGCCCAGCGAGTCCCTCCACGCGAACGTCGCCTGGCAGGTCGGCCTTCCCCACCCGGCACACCTCCTCTCCACCCGCCAGGTCGAGGCGTTCGTTCGCGGCGACGGCGTCGCCGAGGAGCCCGAGGTGCGCGGCGAGCGGGGCGCGTACCTCCTGTACACCCGCCTCGATCTCGCGCCCGGGACCACCCGGACCTGGCGCGTCGCCGCCGACGTCGACCACGACGCCGCCGACGTCGTCGCCCTGCTGACGCAGCTCCGCGACCCGGAGCGGATCGCCGCGGACCTCGAGGCGGACATCGACCGCACCCGCGACGACCTCGCCGCGATCCTCGCCGCCACCGACGCCGCCCAGCTGACCGGGGACGAGGTGGCCACCGCCCACCACGTCGCCAACGTCCTGTTCAACACCATGCGTGGCGGCCTGCCGGCGAACGGCTACGAGGTGGACGCGGACGACGTCCGGGCCTTCATCGCCCAGCGCAGCCCGGCCACCGCGCGCCGGTGCCAGGCGACGCTCGCAGCTCTCCCGGGGCGCCTGCGCGCGGACGAGCTGGTCGCGATCGCGGCGGGCGAGGACGACCCCGATCTCTGGCGCCTCGCGATGGAGTACCTGCCGCTGACGTTCAGCCGCCGTCACGGAGACCCGAGCCGGCCGTGGAACAAGTTCCGGATCGCGCTGCGGGACGACCAGGGCAACCCGATCCTGACCTACCAGGGGAACTGGCGGGACATCTTCCAGAACTGGGAGGCACTCTCGTGGTCTTTCCCGGAGTTCGTGGAATCGATGATCACGGTCTTCCTGGACGCCACCACCGCGGACGGCTACAACCCGTACCGGATCTCCCGCGAGGGCATCGACTGGGAGGTCCCGGAGCCCGAGAACCCCTGGTCCAACATCGGCTACTGGAGCGACCACCAGATCATCTACCTGCTGAAGCTGCTCGAGACCTCGGAGCGCTTCCATCCGGGCCGGCTGCGGGACCTCGCCGGGCGCGCCGTCTTCACCCACGCGGACGTGCCGTACCGGATCGCCTCGTACGAGGAGACACTCGCGGACCCCTACGACACCATCACCTTCGACGCGGCCCATCACGCGGCCATCGAGGAGCGGATCGCCCGCGAGGGCGCGGACGGCCGGCTCCTGCACACGGCGGACGGCGACCTCGTGCGGGTGACGCTCGCCGAGAAGCTCCTGCTCCTCCTGCTGGCGAAGCTCGTGAACCTGGTCCCCAGCGGGGGCATCTGGATGAACACCCAGCGCCCCGAGTGGAACGACGCCAACAACGCGCTCGTCGGGCGTGGCCTGTCCGTGGTCACCCTCGCCTACCTGCGTCGCTACCTGCCCTTCGTCCGCGAGCTGCTCGACGGCGACGTCACGGTGACCCCCCAGCTCCGGGATCTGCTCGGCGCGGTCCGGGACGTCCTGACCGCGCACGCGGACGTCGAGATCGACGACGAGCGCCGGCGGGCCGTCATGGACGCGCTCGGGGCGGCGGGGACCGCCTACCGCGAGCGGGTGTATGCCGGGCTGACGAACGACCGCGTCACGGTATCCGCCGGGGAGGTCCGCGACCTCCTCGACCGCGCCCGCCACCATGTGGAGACGTCCCTGCGCACCAACGCGCGCGACGACGCGCTGTTCCACTCCTACAACATCCTCGATCTGGCCCCGGGCCGGGCCGCGGTGCGCCACCTGCAGGTGATGCTCGAGGGCCAGGTGGCCGTGCTGTCCAGCGGCCTGCTCTCACCGCAGGAGTCGGTCGCCCTGCTGCGGGGGCTGCGTTCCTCCGCGCTGTACCGGCCCGACCAGCACAGCTACATCCTCTACCCGGACAGGCAGGTGCCCAGCTTCCTCGGGCGCAACACGTTCACCCCCGAACAGGCGGCGGGCTGCCCGCTCGTCGCGGCGCTGGTCGCCGCTGGGGACCGGAGCGTGGTGATCCGGGATGTCGAGGGGAACTTCCACTTCGCCGCCCACATCCGCAACGCCCGGGACGTCGAGGCCGCTCTGGACGCCCTGTCCGGACACCCTGCGCTGGGTGCTGCCGTGTCGGAGGGACGCGCGGCCCTGCTCGCCCTGTTCGAGGACGTGTTCCACCACGCGGAGTTCACCGGCCGGTCAGGCTCCTTCTTCGCCTTCGAGGGCCTCGGGTCCATCTACTGGCACATGGTGTCCAAGCTGCTGCTGGCGGTGCAGGAGACGCTCGAACGGGCTGTCGCCGAGGGGGCGGACGACGCCGTCGTCCAGGCCCTCCGCGACGCCTACGAGGACGTGCGGGCGGGCCTCGGCTACTGCAAGACGCCCGAGGTGTACGGCGCCTTCCCCACCGACCCGTACTCGCACACGCCGAAGGGTCACGGCGCCCGCCAGCCCGGCATGACGGGACAGGTCAAGGAGGAGGTCCTCACCCGCCTGGGGGAGCTGGGGCTGCGCGTGGAGAATGGCCGCATCGTCATCCGGCCCGTGCTGCTGCGTGCCTCGGAGTGGACGACGGCGCCGGCCACGTTCACGTACCGCGACGTCACCGGCGTGGAGCGGTCGATCGACCTGCCCGCCGGCTCGCTCGCCTTCACCTTCTGCCAGGTTCCCGTGGTGTACTCGCGCGGCGACGCCGTGGAGATCACCGCCCGGCTCGCGGACGGCACCACGGCCATCCACCCCGACGGCGTGCTGGGCGCGGAGCTCAGCGCCTCCATCTTCCGGCGGGAGGGCAGGGTCACCGCCCTGTCCGTCCACGTCCCGGAGAATCCCGCCCCCACCAGCCCAGAGGACCTCCCATGACCGCTTCACACCGCCCACGATCACGACTGCGGCGAGGGGGTGCCCTGGCCACGGTGGCCGCCCTCTCGCTCACGATGATGAGCGCAGTCGGCGCCGCGAACGCCGCGACCCTGCCCGTGGTGGACGACTTCGAGGCGCCCCTCCTCACGGGTGCCGCCACCGCCACGGGCATCCCCCTCGGCTTCTACGCCGCGGCGGACCCGAGCAGCACCACGACCTTCGAGCGGAGCACCACGCCACCCACGCCGGTGCCGGGCGCGCCGGCGGGCAACGCCGTCCTCCGGAGCGACTTCAACGTCGTGTCCTGGGGCGTCGTCGTCCACGCGTTCGCGGATGCGACCGCCACGCAGTGGGTGACCCAGAACTGGAGTCCGTACGAGGGCTTCCAGTTCGAGCTCTACGGCTCGGGTTCGGGGACCTCCCTCTTCGTCGACGTGATCGACAACCGTCCCGCGGGATCGACCACCGACAACGCCGAGCGCTGGACCGCTGCGTTCACGGACGACGTCGCGGGATGGCGGACGGTCAAGATCCCGTTCGATTCCATGACGCGCAAGGACATCGGAAACGGTGCGCCCAACGACGGCTTCGACCTGACGGAGGTCCACGGCTGGGCCTTCGGAGCCATCACCACGTTCGGACCGCGGACGTACTACCTAGACGACGTCGCGCTGTACGGCGAGTCCACACGCCCCCTCACCGTGGGCTTCTCCGACCGCAACTTCGACATCCCCGAGGGCGGCACCGGGGAGATCACCGTCAAGCTGCGGGGACCGTGGCGTGACGTGAACGGGGACTCGGTGACGGTGGACTACACCACCGAACCCGGCACCGCCGTGCCGGGGCGGGACTTCACCCCCGTCTCCGGGACGCTCACCTTCACGGAGGGCGGGCCGCGCGAGCAGACCTTCTCCGTGGCGACGTTCGACAACGCGAAGGACGACGGCGACCGCCGGGTCCTGCTCCGGCTCTCCAACCCCACCGGGGTGGAGCCGAGCATCCTCATGCAGGCGGCGGCCACGATCCTCGACGACGAGCCGTTCGACCCGCTCCTCCTGGACGACTTCGAGCGCGCCCCCGACCTGTGGGACGCGAAAGACTCCGTCCTCACCAATCCCGAGATCGCAGTCGGCGACCAAGACGCGCTGCCCGGCCAAGGTGCATGGGAACGCGTGCTGAACGCGACCGTGGCTACACGCGTCGACATCCAGGTGCAGGGCAGGGTCTGCAACCAGGGCAACGGCGTCATCCCCGTGTACCTGCTGAGCACCCCGACCTTCGACGCCACCACGGTCGACCACACCACCGTGAGACTCGGGGACGCATCCGAGTCGCGGGTCAACAAGAAGACCGGCGTCGTGCAGCGTCAGGAGCGGGACGTCAACCGTGACAGACTCACTGACCTCGTGTTCCAGTTCCGGTTCAAGGACACCGGCCTGGAGTGTGACCCTGAGGTGTTGCCGCTTTCCGGCGAGACCTTCGACGGCCGACCGATTACAAATCAGCCCGCAGTCCGCTTCGGCCGCGATTTCGCCCTCGGCCAGGACTGGAGCGCGGCCCAGGACCTCACCTTCTGGTACCAGGGGACGGGCAGCGGCAACGAGGTGACCGTGGAGGTCCTCGACAACCGCGCCCCGGATCCGGGCCGGGACGGCTGGGACCTCGTGTGGTCCGACGAGTTCGACGGAGCCGCCGGCACCGCCCCGAACCCGGACAACTGGGGTTTCGAGATCGGTGACGGCACCCTCAACGGCATCCCCGGCTGGGGCAACGACGAGCGCCAGTACTACACGGACAACACCGACAACGCCTCCCTCGACGGCCGGGGCAACCTCGTCATCACGATGCGGGAGGCCGACGGCGAGCTGTGCTACTACGGCGCGTGCGACTACA
>JALHDK010000314.1 GCA_022838965.1 Actinomycetales bacterium
GGTGACGAGGTCTTCGGCGGGACCATCAACCAGGGCGGACTCCTGGAGATCGAGGTCCTGCGGTCGGCGAGCGAGTCCTCGGCAGCGAAGATCCTGGACCTCGTCGAGAACGCCGCCGCGCGCAAGGCGCCGACCGAGCGCTTCATCGCGCGCTTCGCGACCTACTACACGCCCGCCGTGGTCGGCCTCACCCTACTGGTCGCCTTCGTCCCGCCCCTCTTCATCCCTGGCGCCACCCTCGCCGAATGGGTCCACCGAGGCCTCGTCCTCCTCGTCATATCCTGCCCGTGCGCATTCATGCTCAGCATCCCCCTGGGCTACTTCGGCGGCATCGGCGGCGCGTCGCGACAGGGAATCCTGGTCAAGGGGGCGAGCTACCTCGACGCCCTCGCCGAGACGGACACCGTTGTGTTCGACAAGACGGGTACCCTGACGCGCGGGGTCTTCCGGGTGCAGGGCATCGACCCCCAGAGCGGCTGGTCCGAGGAGGAGGTCCTCGCTCTGGCCGCCCATGTCGAGGTCCACTCGAGCCACCCCATCGCCCAGTCGATCCTCGACGCCTACCGCGCCGGGGGTGGCGAGGCCGACCTCAGTGCCGTGTCCGACTACCGCGAGCTGCCGGGCAGCGGAGTGACGGCAACCGTCAACGGCCGCGAGGTGCTGGCTTGCAGCCACCGCGCCCTCCACGGCCTCGATCTGAGCCATGACCCCTGCGAGGAGGGTGAGACCGCCGTGCACGTGGTGGTGGACGGCGCCCACGCGGGCCGCATCCGCGTGGGAGACGAGGTGCGCTCAGACGCCCGGCCCGCCGTGGCCGCGCTGAGGCGCCTCGGCGTCCGGCGGATAGGGATGCTGACGGGCGATGTGGCAACGACCGCCGAGCGGGTAGCGCGCTCCCTCGGTCTGGACTTCCACGAGGCCGAGCTCCTCCCTCAGGGCAAGATCGACGCCCTGGAGCGGCTCATCGCCGAGCGGGACGCCCGCGGGGCGCGAGGCCGGATCGCCTTCGTGGGTGACGGCGTGAACGACGCGCCCGTCCTCGCTCGGGCCGATGTCGGCATCGCCATGGGGGGCCTCGGCTCCGATGCCGCCATCGAGGCCGCCGATGTCGTGGTCACCGCCGACGCCGTCGGACGGGTGCCCGCGGCCATCGATGTCGCCCGGTCGACCCGGCGGATCGTCTGGCAGAACATCATCATGGCGATGGGCATAAAGGCCTTGGTCCTCATCCTGGGCGCCGCGGGAATGGCCTCCATGTGGAGCGCCGTCGGAGCCGACGTGGGCGTCGCCGTCGCCGCCGTGCTCAACAGCACCCGCATCCTCCAGCATGCGGACCGCATCGCCACCGCCGGTCCGCACGAGCACTGAGCCTGTCGCGCCCCTGGCTCCCGGCGCTACTCCTCGGCTTCGAGGCCGGGGCCGTCTTCCTCGATCCGCTCCGCGAGCGCGGCGAACGATTCCTCCGCCCACTCCTGCGCGGCCCGCACGGCGACCATCAGCCCTCGGCCCGCCCGCGCGACATGCACCTGGCCGCGGTACTTCACGTCGTACGCTGTCACAGCCGCCGTGGCGTCATCCAGGTCTACCGTGTACTCGACCGCCTGGCCGCCATCAGCGAGCCGGCCCAGCAGCGTCTCCCGCATCGGCTCCAGGGCCGCCTCCAGATCCTCCTCGCTGTCGAACAGGTGGAAGGCGAGGGTGATCTCGTCATCCTCATCCTCGGGGTTGGCGTAGAGCGCCGTGAAGAGCGGCGGCATGC
>JALHDK010000315.1 GCA_022838965.1 Actinomycetales bacterium
GATGTGCGGGGTGAGGGGCTCGGTGGTGTCGCCGATGCCGAGGCTGATCAGCCGGACCTCCGGGTGCGCGGCCGCGAAGGCGCGGCGCCGCCGCGCGATCTCGGGGAACAGGTACCCCGCCCTGAGGTTCGCGAAGCCCGGGTTCCGCGGAATCATGCCGGTCCTCCCCCGCCGGGCGCGCCCGCACCGGCGGAACGCGCATCGAATCCGGCGAGCGCCCCGAGGTCGAGCGTCGCGAAGTAGTCCTCCACCGTCTCGGGGCGTCGAATCACCACCACCTCGCCGTCGGGGCGCAGCAACAGCTCCCCGCACCGCAGCTTCCCGTTGTAGTTGAAGCCCATGGCGCGGCCGTGCGCGCCGGCGTCGTGGATCACCACGAGGTCGCCCACCTCGATCGCGGGCAGCGGCCGCTGGATCGCGAACTTGTCGTTGTTCTCGCACAACCCGCCGACGACGTCGTACACCTCCGTCAGCGGCGCCGCCTCCTTCCCCGGGACGGTGATGTGGTGGTAGGCCCCGTACATTCCCGGTCGCATCAGATCCGCCATCGACGCATCCAGCCCGATGTACCGCCGGTAGGTGTCCTTGGTGTGGATGGCCCGCGCCACAAGCCACCCGTACGGGCCCGTGATGATGCGACCCCACTCCACGTGGAGGCCCAGGGGGTCCAGGCCGGCGGGGACGACGATCTGCTCATACGCTGCGCGGATCCCGCTCGCCATCCCCTCGATGTCCAGCTCGTCCTGCTCCGGCCGGTACGGGATCCCCGCGCCGCCGCCGATGTTCACGAACTCGATGCGGATCCCGATCTCCGCGCGCAGCTCGGCCGCGAGGTCGAACAGCAGCCGTGCGGTCTCCACGTGGTACTCCGCGGCGAGCTCATTGGACGCCACCATCGTGTGCAGCCCGAACCGCTTCGCGCCCTTGTCCCGCAGCCGCGCGTACCCCTCGAAGAGCTGCTCCTTGGTGAACCCGTACTTCGCCTCCTCGGGTTTCCCGATGATGACGTTGCCCTCCTTGAGCGGGCCCGGGTTGTAGCGGCAGGAGATCACCTCGGGGATGCCGCAGGTCCGTTCGAGGTAGTCGATGTGGGTGATGTCGTCCAGGTTGATGATCGCCCCGACCTCGCGGGCGTAGGCGTACTCGTGCGCGGGCGTCTCGTTGGACGTGAACATCACCGACTCCCCCGTGATGCCCGCCTCCCGCGCGAGGATCACCTCGGGGAGCGAGGCGCAGTCCGCGCCGAAGCCCTCGGAGGCCAGGACCTTCAGGATGAAGGGGTTGGGCAACGCCTTCACCGCGAAGTGCTCCGTGAACCGCGGAAACGCCGCGAAAGCGGCGTTGACGCGGCGGGCGAACGCCCGCATCGCTGCCTCGTCATAGAGGTAGAACGGCGTCGGGTACCGGGCGGCAAGCGCTTCCAGCTGCCCGCGGGTGAGGGGGAAGGTCTTCGTGGTGGGCACGGGCTCATCCTAGGCGGCTGGGACGAACGAGCCGCGGGGTGTCCGCTCAGGAGGTGAGCGCCTGTTCCAGGAGTCGCGCGTAGCGTTCGGGGTCGGCCAGGGCGGCGGTGTGGCCGAGCGTCCCCATGTCGATGACGCGCACGGGCCGTCCGAAGAGCCGTTCCAGCCGGGCGAGGTCCTTTGGGCGCTGCGTCGGGTCCTTGCGGGCCGTGAGGACGACGACGCTTCCTCCCCACCCGCGGAACGCCTCCGGGGTCACCACCCGTCGCCGGATCATGTCCGCCGCGACGGC
>JALHDK010000316.1 GCA_022838965.1 Actinomycetales bacterium
GGTGCTATGCCGCCAGAGGCCGCGCAAGCTCTGGCGCAGACGAGCTGCAGTTCCCTCGACAGGAGAGTCGCGGTGGGCTATGCGCTCGTCTCCCTGGTCATCGGCGCCGTCGTCCGCAGGTACGCCGCGAGCGGAGTGTGGGGGCTTTCATCGAGGGTGGTGGCCGCGGTGGCCTGTCTCGGCTTGGTCGCGCCTTGCTTGCCCGACGGGGGTGGGACCGTAGCAAGGGCGATCGTTCTCCAAGCGGGCGATTACGGCTTGGCCGCCGATGGCGTCACCGATGACGGGCCCGCCATCCGGCGGCTGCTCCGTGCGGCGGAGGCGGCGCCGGGCCCCGTGTCCCTCGTCTTCCCCGAGGCTCGCACCATCCGGGTGCTGACCGCTCCTGACCGCTATGTCTTCGATCTGGCTCGCCGCTCGGACTGGAGGATCGATGGGGGCGGATCGGTCTTCCTCCTGGAGCCGCACCTCCGGTTCGCCCGGGTCCGCCAGTGCCATCGAACCGAGATCCGAGGCGTGCGCGTGGACTATGACCCCCTGGCCTTCGCCGATGGCACGGTGGTCGCCATGGATCCCGCTGAGGCGTGGGTCGAGGTAGCTCTGGCGGACCCCGCGTCCCCGCTGCCTCTGGGTGGCGCGACCGGTGAGGACGGCGAGCAGGCCTTCTTCGGCATGCTCTGGCATGAGGGGCCGTACGGCCTGACGAGCACGCACTACTGGACGGATCGGATCGAGGCCACCGCCGAGCCCCGGATTGTCCGCGCCTACGCCACGCCGGAGTTCGGGGCATGGGGAGCGGTAGTGCCCGGGCGAACCCGGATCAGCCTGCCCGTGCCGGGCATCGCCCACCGGTACGGCCCCGGCCCGTGCTTCGAGCTGGAGGATAACCAGGACCTGGCTCTCGAGGATGTGGAGCTCTGGTCCGCCCCGTGGTTTGGGTTCAACGTGTCCAGGAACGCGGGGACGGTGACCTTCCGGCGTGTGCACATTCGGCCCAAGCCCGGCACGGGGCGGCTCACGTCGACCTGGCGCGATGGCTTCCACGTGAAGGGCAACCGCGGATCGCTCCTGTGGGAGGACTGTGTGCTCGAGGGCATGAACGATGACGCCTTCAACATCTCGACCCACTCGAGCCGGGTGACCGCGCTCCCCTCGGAGGGCTGCATCGAGGTGGCCCAGAGGTTCCCGCTGCTGCCCATCCCGTGGACCGACGGGGCTGTTCTCCGGGCGGCGGATGAGGCATCGGGGCGGCTCCTGGGGGTGGCGACGGTCGTCTCCGCAGTCCCCGGCCCGCACCCTCCGCCCATCGAGGGCCGGCCGGCGGCGCCGACCTACCTTCTGACCCTCGACCGCTCGATCCCCGAACTCGGGGTGGGCGCGATGGTCTGGGACCCGGCCTGGTGCAATCCCGATACGACCCTGCGGCGGTGCACCATCCGGATGAGCTGCCGCCTGCAGTCGCCGGTCACCCTCGAGGAGTGCGACGTGACCGCGCTCCTGTGGTTCTACGCGGAGAGCATCGAAGGAGGCTTCCCGCACCACGTGCGACTGCTGGACTGTCGCCTACGCCGAGGGCGGGGCAACCCGGAGCACGCCGTAGTGTTCTCCGGCGGCGCCGGCGACCCACCACGGGCGATCCACGATGTGGAGCTGCGGGGCAATACCATAGCGGGGGGCCTGCGGATCGACGGTGTCGGTGGCCTGGTTCTGGATGAGAACCGGTTCGTGGAGGAGGGCGCTCCGATGCTT
>JALHDK010000317.1 GCA_022838965.1 Actinomycetales bacterium
CTCGTAGGGGTCCTCCATGCCGGGGGTCCCGGCGATCCCGGCAGCGCGCATCGCGGACTGGACCGCCTCGCCGAGCACCTCCCAGTTGGCGTCGAGGTCCCGGGCCATGGCGTCCGCGTCCACGTCGAGTCCGGCGAGCCCCCGCACCACGTTGTCGATCGCGAGCAGCGAGTGCCCGAACGCCACCCCGATGTTGCGCTGGGTGGTGGAGTCGGTGAGGTCCCGCTGCAGGCGCGAGGTCACCAGCGTGGCACCCAGCGAGTCGAGCAGGGCGCACGAGATCTCCAGGTTGGCCTCGGCGTTCTCGAACCGGATCGGGTTCACCTTGTGCGGCATGGTGGAGGAGCCGGTGGAGCCCTGCGCCGCGAGGTTCTGCCGGAAGTACCCGAGCGAGATGTAGGTCCACACGTCGGTGGCGAGGTTGTGCAGCACCCGGTTGAAGCGCGCGACGTCCGCATACAGCTCCGCCTGCCAGTCGTGCGGCTCGATCTGCGTGGTCAGCGGGTTCCACGTCAGCCCCAGCCCCTCCACGAACGTGCGTGCCACCTCCTCCCAGTCCGTCCCCGGGACGGCGACGGCGTGCGCCGCGTACGTGCCCGTCGCACCGTTGATCTTGCCCAGGTACTCCGCGCGCTCCACCCGGACGAGCTGGCGCCGGAGCCGCGCGGCGAGGACGGCGAGCTCCTTGCCCAGCGTGGTCGGGGTGGCGGGCTGGCCGTGGGTGCGGGCGAGCATGGGGACGGGGGCGGTGGCGCGGGCGAGTGCGGCGAGATCGGTGACGAGCCGTGCCGCGGCGGGCAGCCACACCTCCCGCACCGCGGAGCGCACGGTGAGGGCGTAGGCCAGGTTGTTGATGTCCTCCGACGTGCAGAAGATGTGCACCATCTCGTGGAGCTGCGGCAGCACCGAGCCGGCCGGCGCCGCGTCCAGGCGGCGCTTCAGGAAGTACTCCACGGCCTTGACGTCGTGCCGTGTCTCCGCCTCGATCGCGCCGAGCTCCGCGATCTCGGCCGCCCCGAACGTCTCGACGACGGCGCGCAGGTGGGCGGCGTCGTCGTCCGTCAGCGTGGGCGCGCCGGGGAGGGCGCCGGTGGCGGTCAGGTGGAGGAGCCACTCCACCTCCACCCGGATGCGCGCCCGGTTGAGCGCCGCCTCGGAGAGGTGGTCCACCAGCGGCGCGACGACGGCGCGGTAGCGGCCGTCGAGGGGGCCGAGCGCGAGGGGGGGCACGAGTGAGGACAGATCCACCATGGCGTCATTCTGGCAGTGGGTGGGCGTCCGCAATGCGGCGCGTCACACTCGCGACACCCAAAGGGGGTTGAATGAGACAGTCTGTACGCCTCGCAACCCTCTGGCGGGGCCCGTGGAAGGGATCCCAGATGACTCGCAGATTCGCACTCCCCGTCCTGGGAGCCGTGGTGGCGCTCGCCCTCGGCGCATGTTCGAGTGGTTCCGGGGGTGGTGAGAGCACCGCGTCCGCTTCCGGCCTGGATCTCGTGAGGGCGGGCACGCTCACGGTGTGCACCGATGCGCCCTACCCGCCGTTCGAGTACGAGGACGCGAACTCGCCCTCGGGCTACGCCGGCTTCGACGTGGACATCACCCAGGCGATCGCGGACGAACTCGGACTCAAGCTGGCCATTCAGGACGTGGCCTTCGACGCCCTGCAGTCCGGCACGGTTCTCAAGGCCGGCCAGTGCGACATGGGCATGTCCGCCATCACCATCACCGAGGAGCGCAAGGC
>JALHDK010000318.1 GCA_022838965.1 Actinomycetales bacterium
TCCGGTGACCGAGGACGTGATCATCACGCGGCACGGGCCCATCATCAACAGCCTTATCGGCGATTTCGGTGGCGAGGCGGCCCTCGCGCTGCGCTGGACGTCGCTCGACCCGGATTCCCTGATGGCAACGCTCTATGCGATGAACCGCGCGACGGACTGCGCTGCGTTCCGCGAGGCGCTGCGCGGCTGGACGGCGCCCATCCAGAACGTCGTCTATGCCGACACGCAGGGCACCATCGCCTACAGCCTGCCGGGCAGGATCCCCGTCCGCGCCAGGGGCGACGGGCGGTTGCCTGCGCCAGGATGGACCGGCGAATACGAGTGGGAGGGCTTCATACCTTATGAGGAACTCCCCCACATGCTCAATCCGGCGCAAGGCTCGATCGTCACCGCCAACAACCCGGTCGTCGATGCGAGCTACCCGCACTTCCTCGGCTATGATTACTGCGTAAGCGATCGCGCTGAGCGCATCACCGAGCTGCTTTCCGGGCAGACGCACGTGACCGTGGATACCATCGTCCGGATGCAGGCGGACCAGGTCTCGACGCACGCGCGGCGGTTCGCCCGCCTGCTGGCGGATCTGCCTGTCGACGATGCTGACCTGGCGCCGGCGCTGGGGCTCCTGCGCGACTGGGATGGGTCGCTTGGCGTCGACAGCGCCGCCGCGGCAGTCTATGAGACGCTCGTGCGCGAGCTGATCCGGTTGCTGCTCGAGCCGAAACTTGGGGATCTGGCGGTGCGCGTCGCGGGCAAGGGGCCGACGCCGGGGCTGGCTGGCGGTAGTATGTTCGGCGAGCGGAGCTGGGAGTGGATCGAAACTGTGCTCGAGCGGCCCGATAGCCCCTGGTACGACCTCGGGCACGGCGAGACGCGCGCCGACTGCGTCCGCGAGGCGTTGCGACGATCAGTGACACTGCTGAGCGAGACGCTGGGTCCGGACACGGGCGACTGGGCCTGGGGTAAGCTGCACGCGCTCACGCTTTACCACGCGCTCGGGGAGGTCCCGGTGCTCAGCCGTGCCTTCAACGTCGGCCCGCTGCCGTTGGGAGGCGACCAGAACACGATCTGGGCCACGGGCAGCTCGCGCGTCGACGTGCGCGGGCAGCGGATCGTGGGGCCGGTGTTCCGGATGATCGTGGACCTTGGCGACCTGCGCGCCTCGCGCGGCGTGTTGGTTCCGGGCCAGTCCGGTCGCCCGGGCAGCCCATACTACGCCGACCAGGTTGAAGATTGGTTTGAGGGCGGCTACCACCCGATGCTCTGGCTGCGCAAGGATGTCGAGCGCGCGGAAGAACACCGGCTGCGTCTGTCGCCTGCCTGATGGAGGTCTACCGGCCTGTCACCTTGACCAGGGCGATGGCGTGGGAGTCCAGGACCGTGGTCAGCGTGGCGGTGCCGTGCCGCTCCAGCGGCCCGCGCTCGATCTGGGCGTAGGTGCTGTTGCGGTCCACCAGCGTGACCGTGTAGGTCAGGTCTGCTCCCTCCGGAACTCCGTCGATACGCACCTCGACCGGGCTGGCGCCACCCCCGAAACGGGTCAGCAGGATCGCTGCTTCGCCCGTCGCCGGGTCCGCCGCGCCGAGGCAGGTCAAGCCATTGCTTTCCCCCGCCACCGATGCCCTCACCCTCGAGGGGTAGGCGAGCAGCTCGTGGAAGGCCTTCATCGCGTAGAATGTCTTCTGAGGCACCCCGTAGTAGTCGAAGAGGCCACAGAAGAGCGTCGAAGGCTGGCCATCGTAGTAG
>JALHDK010000319.1 GCA_022838965.1 Actinomycetales bacterium
GGCCAGACCGTCCGGCTCGCCACCGGCTACGCGAACCCGGTCTTCACCTCGCAGTCCGGGCGCCGGCTGGTCATGACCGGCGAGACGGTCCAGGTGGCCGCCGACTACGACCACGACGGGGATGGCGTGCCGGATGTCACCGCCGGCGCGGTGTTCCGCTACATCGGCGCGAACGCCCGCCTCGACCTGGGTACCGAGGACTACAGCGGGCCCACCTGGGTGCGCGTGGCCGGTGAGGGCGACGCGGTCTACCAGTACATCGGCACCGCCCCGGTGAGCCTGAACCTCGCCCTGGTGGACTACACCGGCGCGGACTGGCAGCTCATGGGCGGCGTCCCCGGCACGGTGTACGTCTACCTCGGCACCGAACGCACCGTTGACCTCGCCCACGAGAACTACCTCGACCTCCGGTACTGGAAGCCCGCCCTGCTCACGCAGCTGCTCCCCAGGGGCCTGGACTTCGACAAGTCGGACTCCTACGCCGTGGGCGGGCTCGTGGTCATGAACGACGTGCGCGGCGGCGCCACCGCCCGCATCGAGGCGGCCGAGATCACCGCCGGCAGCGTGACCGTGCGGGCGCTGGAGCAGGCGGTCATCCGCGCCATCGCGGACAACTCCTCCATCTCCTCGGGCGGCGGCTCCTTCGGGTCCCGGGGCGGGGACTCCAGCTGGACGCGCGGACCGCCAACATGACCCAGTCCGCCGGCAAGACGTTCGGCCTGACCCTCGCGTTCAACTCGATCGGCTGGAAGTCCCAGAACCTGCTGTTCAACGCGGTGGACGCCTTCCTCGGGGATCCGGTTATCGGCAACGCGTTCGGGAACCGGGACCCGGCGCTGGTCCAGGCCCACATCATCGACTCCGCGGTCACCGCGGCCGGCGGCGTCACGGTGACGGGGCTCAACGAGGCGGTCATCAACGCCGAGACCACCAACAACACCCAGATGATCTGCATCATGACCACCGGCTCCTCCGGCTGGGGTGCCGGGATCGTGATCGCGAAGAACCTGGTGAACATCGAGACCTCGGCCATCGTGGAGGAGACCGGGAGCACCCGCGGCACCCTGAGGGCCGGCGGCGCGGTGGCCGTCACCACCGAGGAACTGGCGGAGATCAGCGCCGACACCTTCATGCGGCAGCTCACCCAGTCGATCAACGACTTCGGCCTCAGCGCGGCCGCCGGCCTCCTCCAGGCGGCGCTGGCGAGCTATCAGTACACCACGAAGTCCGGCACCCGCACCCTGGACAACGGTGACCTGGTGCGGGTGGGGGACGACCACGTCCCGGCGGGCTTCACGGCGGGCACAGTCGGCACCCAGATGGTCGCGGTGGACGGGACCACCGTGGTCGCCGTGCCTACCGGCTACACCAAGGGTGGGACGCCGGGAACCAACTACCGCTACACCGGCGCGCCCGGCACGATCGACCTGAACGCCCAGTACTACTGGGACGTCACGCGCTGGATCCCGGTCACGGGCGTCTTCATGTGGGCCGGCGCGGACATGACCGAGCCGGTGGACCTCGGCACCCAGACCTACGACGCGGACCACGGCTGGGCGCCGGTGTTCGTGGACGCCGCGCTCAGCTTCCTCGCCAAGTACAGCGCCTGGTGGGGCGGCTTCCTCTCCGGCGGCGTGGACGGCCAGGGTGATGCCCACCCCGGTGTTCGCCGCTTGGGTGCGGCTGGTGACGTCGGCGGAGATGGTCGAGGTGTTCTGGGCCCCCACCACGATGCCGCC
>JALHDK010000069.1:0-1125 GCA_022838965.1 Actinomycetales bacterium
GAGAGTACGGTGCCGGACCGGGGTTGTGCCAACCCCGGCTCACCCGGTCGACCACGTGCGCGCCACCCGGCGCGCGGTCTCGCGGAGCGACGGGTCTTCCAGCCTGCAGGTGTAGCTCCCCGCCACCCCCAGTTCGGCGCGATGTGGCCGGGACGTGTGGTCCTCGCCGCTGAGGACGACGATCGGAACCGCCGCCTGGAGGGCTCTCGGGGCCAGGGCCGCGAGCGCGGAGCGCGCCAGCGTGGTGGCGTTCAGTTCCGGCACCACGGTGACGCAGAGATCGCTCCGGCGTACCGCGCCGCCCAGATCGGTCACCACCGCGCTGTACTCCTCGGCGGCCATGGCCCGCCCGCCGAGTGCGAGCAGGACGAAGGCAGCGCCCCCCGCCGAGCCACTCCACGGCGCCGCGGACCACCGCACCCTGCGCCCGGCGGGCGCCAGCTCCCTCTCGACTCCCGCCGCGAACGCCGCCACCTGCCGTTCCCGCTCCTGGGCGACCCCGGCACCAACCTCGGACGCGAGAATCGCCCCGGCACCCCGCAGCCCGACCAGGGGTGCAGGATCGGACCCGGCGACGACCATGTCGATCGCACTCAGCGCCTCCCGCGCGGCCGGGAGCGATCCCCACCGCTCCGCCAGCACCTCGGCGAACCCGCGGCCGCCGTCGTGCACCCGGGTGTGCCGCGCGCAGATCACCACCCGGGTGGCCCCGCGGCCGATCGCCTCCAGCAGCGCGAGGGCCAGCGGGGCGGTGGACCCGCTCGCGAAGGCCGTGTCCGAGTCATCGAGCAGCGTCGTCTCGAGCACGGCCACCGCGGGATCCAGGATGTCACGCATCCCCGCCACTCCTGTGGCGAGGGCGTGCTCGACGACGAGGTCCGACGGCGCCGCCGCCCTCCACCCGGCAGCCACCGCTCCCGTCAGGAGGCTCGCCCGACGGCCGTCGACGGGCGCCGCGACCACCAGGACCCTCATCGCCGAACCCCCGCCCCGCCGACCGTCCAGCGCGGTGCTGGTGTGTCATTCTGGTAGCCATGCGCAGCGCGGTCCTTGCCACTGTCCTCACCGCGGCACTGCTCGTGGGGTGTTCCCGCGGAGAGGCCGAGGTGCCTCCCGTGACCGCGT
>JALHDK010000069.1:1182-11279 GCA_022838965.1 Actinomycetales bacterium
CCTGCCGGCCGAGGTCGGAGCGTCGGTCAGCTGCACGATCTCGCCCTCCGCGGAGGTGTCCGAGCCGCTGGTCGCGGTGGCCACCGTCGTCGCCGTCGACACGGCGACGGGAGAGGTGCAGTTCGACATCGAGGTCGACACGGCCACCACCGAGCCCACTCCGGAGGACACCCCCACCGGCGAGGGCGGCTGAGCGGCCGCCGCTCATTCGGTGAGCGTCCCTGACAACCGCGCGAGCAGCAACGCTTCCGCGAGGACCGCACGCTTCAGCTCATCGAGGTGCACCGACTCGTTCCCGGCGTGCGCGCGGGAGTCGGGATCCAGAACACCTGTCACGAGGATCGCGGCGTGAGGGAACTGGCGCGCCAGTTCGGAGATGAACGGAATCGACCCGCCGACGCACGCGGTGGAGAGGGCCCAGTGCGCCAGCCCGGTGGTCTCCGGCGAGCCGCTGGCGAGGAAGGGTTCGGCCAGCTCGCCCGGCGTCACCGTCACCTGCGCCCCGAACGGCGCGTGGGCCAGCAGATGGTCCCGCAGCGCCCGGTACGCCCCGGCGGCGTCCTGGCCAGGCGGAACGCGCAACGAGATGGCGGCCCGGCACGTCGGGGCGATGGTGTTGGAACGCTGCGCGACACTCGTAGCATCGAACCCCACCACCCCGATGGCGGGCCTGGTCCAGAGCCGGGAGGGAATGCTCCCCGTCCCGGCGAGCTGGTAACCCTCGACGACGGCGGCGTCGCGGCGGAACTGCGTGTCCGGGTAGTCCACGGGTGCCGCGTCGCGGCGCAGGAGGCCCGGGACCGCCACGTCGCCGTTCGCGTCGTGCAGCGTGGCGAGCAGGCGGCACATGAGAGTGGTGGCGTCGAGGATGGGTCCGCCGTACATCCCCGAATGGAGTGCGTGCTCGACGACACGGAGCTCCACCTGGCATTCCGCGAGTCCCCGGAGTGAGGTGGTGAGGGCGGGAACCCCCACCTTCCAGTTGGCGGAGTCGAGCACCACGATCACGTCCGACGCGAGCTCCCTGTGGTGGTGCCGCAGAAACGCGGCGAACGATGGGGAGCCGATCTCCTCCTCACCCTCGATGAAGCACCGCACGCCCACGCGCAGATCCTCCCCCAGGGCGCGAAGGGCGCCCACGTGCGCGGCGATCCCCGCCTTGTCGTCACCGCTGCCGCGACCGTGGAGCCGCCCGTTCCGGATGACCGGCTCGAAGGGATCCTCCTGGTCCCACTCCTCCGGGGGTCCCGGGGGCTGCACGTCGTGGTGCGCGTACAGCAGGACGACGGGAGCGCCGTCGTCGCCGTCCCGCCGCCCGAGGACCGCGGGACGCCCGGCCCGGCCGGACGGCGTGGGCGCCGACGAGACCCGGGCATGGACGCCGACATCCTCCAGCAACCCCCGCACCGCGGTCGCGCTCTCCTCCAGCGGGCGCTGGTCGAAGGCGTCCGCCGAGACCCCCGGTATCCGCACCAGCATCGCGAGGTCCGCCACCACCCGGGAGAAGGACGCGTCAACCCGCGCCCGCAGCTCATCAACGCTCACCACGCGTCCGAGCGTACCCCCGGTCATCCCGCCCCAGCTCGCCGGGTACGCCGGCCCCCTAGAATGGGTGCGTGAGCTCCACGAATCCGGCCAAGCCCACGGGGAAGGGCCACGCGACCCCGACGCGCAAGCAGGCGCAGGCCGCACGACAGCGTCCGCTGGTCCAGAACGATCGCAAGGCCGCGAAGGCAGCCGCGAAGGCCAGGCGGGACGAGGCATTCCGGCGGCAGCAGGAGGCCATGGTCACCGGCGACGACCGCTGGCTCCCCGTGCGGGACAAGGGACGCGCCCGGCGCTTCGCCCGTGACTATGTCGACGCCCGCTGGTCCGTGGGCGAGCTCTTCCTGCCGATGGCCTTCCTGATCCTGTTCGTGATGGTGATCGGCGGCCGGTATCCGGAGATCGCTCTGACCGCCACGGCGCTGATGTACATCATCATCGTCGGCGCCATCCTCGACAGCCTGATCATGGTGCGCTTCCTGAAGAAGCACCTCGCCGCGCGCTTCACTCCCGCCGAGATCCCGCCATGGACGGGGGCGTACGCCTTCCAGCGGGTGTTCATGCTGCGGCGGTTCCGCATGCCGAAGCCCCAGAACAAGCGCGGCGAGTGGCCGCAGAGGCAGGCGGGCTGACGTTCGGCGCGACTCGCCCGGCCACGCGCCGTAGTATCCCGGGCATGGTCACCACTCGACACCTCGGAGCCAGCGGGCTCAGGATCAACGAGATCATCTTCGGCAACTGGCTCACCCACGGCTCGCAGGTGGAGAACGAGACGGCGGTCGCCTGCGTGCACGCCGCGCTCGACGCCGGGATCACCACCTTCGACACGGCGGACGTCTACGCGAACACCGTGGCGGAGGAGGTCCTCGGGCAGGCGCTCCGGGGGCAGCGCCGCGAGTCGCTCGTGATCCTCACGAAGACCTACTGGCCCGTGGGCCCCAAGGGTCCCAACGACTGCGGCCTGTCACGCAAGCACATCATGGAGTCGATCACCGGGTCGCTTCGCCGGCTCGGCACCGACTACGTGGACGTCTACCAGGCCCACCGGTACGACACCGCGACCCCCCTCGAGGAGACGATGCAGGCGTTCGCGGACATCGTGCGCTCCGGGAAGGCGCTCTACATCGGAGTGAGCGAGTGGACCGCGGAGCAGATCCGTGCAGGTCACGCACTGGCGCGTGAGCTGCACGTCCCCTTCATCTCTTCGCAGCCGCAGTACTCCATGCTCTGGCGGGTCATCGAGGCCGAGGTGGTCCCCACCTGCCGGGAGCTCGGCATCTCCCAGATCGTCTGGTCGCCGGTCGCGCAGGGGGTTCTGACGGGCAAGTACCGGCCAGGGGCACCCCTGCCGCCTGGCTCGCGGGCGACCGACGAGAAGGGCGGCTCGCAGATGATCCGCCGGTGGCTCGCGGACGACATCCTCACGGCCGTGCAGCAGCTCCGTCCGGTGGCCGACGATCTCGGGCTGACGATGGCCCAGCTCGCGGTTGCCTGGGTGCTGCAGAACGACAACGTCGCCGGGGCCATCATCGGCGCCTCCCGCCCGGAGCAGGTGGCAGAGAATGTCAAGGCATCCGGGGTGCGCATCCCCCCGGAGCTGATGTCCCGGATTGACCAGATCCTCGGCGACCTGCCGCAGCGTGACCCCGCCCTCACGGCGAGAAACGCCCCGCAGTCACGCCCCTGTTGACCGGGCCATCCTGGCCAGCTCACGGTTGATGCGCCCCGGCCACGCGGGTCCCTCGAACACGAACGCGGTGTAGGCCTCCAGCAGGTCGGCACCCGCCTCCAGCAGCGCCTGGCCGTGTTCGGCGGTGCTGATCCCTCCGGAGGCGATGATGACCGGCCGGGCCCCGAGCCGCTCGCGCAGCAGCGTGACCACCTCGAGTGCCCGCTCCCGGAGCGGAGCGCCGGACAGCCCACCGGGGCCGAGGTCGTGGGCGATCGTCGTGTTGACCGCCACCACTCCCGCCAGGCCCGTCTCCCGTACCAGAGCGGCCACCGACGCGATGTCCTCGTCCTCCAGGTCGGGTGCGATCTTGACGAACACCGGGACGTCCCGGCCCGACGCCCGGCGTGCCTCCTCGCGCACCGCGTCGAGGATGGGACGCAGGGCATCGACCTGCTGCAGGTCACGCAAGCCCGGCGTGTTGGGCGAGGACACGTTCACCACGAGGAAGTCGGCCCACTGGGCCACCTCGCGGGTCGACGCACGGTAGTCCCCGGTCGCCTCCCCCACCGGTGTCACCCTCGACTTGCCGATGTTGACCCCGACGACGACGGCGCGCCCCGCCGTCGTCCGCCGCAGCTGACGGAGGCGACGGCCCACGACGACGGCCCCGTCGTTGTTGAACCCCATCTGGTTCCGCAGCGCCCCGAGCTCGGGGTGGCGCCACAGCCGGGGCCTGGGGTTCCCGGCCTGCGGCACCGCCGTGACCGTGCCCACCTCGACGAAACCGAAACCGAGGGCGTCCATGCCGAGGACCGCCTCGGCGTTCTTGTCCATGCCCGCGCACAGGCCGAGAACACCGGGAATGGGACGCGGGAAGACGAGCAGGCGCGGATTGCGCACCGGCTCCCCCAGCCGGCCGACGGTCGCCTTGAGAGCGCGCCGGGTGACCTCCACGTTCCCCGCGCGGGCGATCGCCTCCACGGCGGCGTGGTGGGCGGCTTCCGGATCGGTGTGGACGAGGACGCTGGAGTACAGCTGGCGATACACGACTTGATCGTAGGGCAGGCGCTCAGCGGCGGGACGCACCCTCCGCCAGTCGGTCAATGCGGACCGGCGCGGAACGCCACAGCCAGTACAGCCCGAGGACCGGCAGGACGAGGGGGACGTAGAAGTAGCCGCTGCCGAACTGGGACCACACGGTCTCGTCGGGGAAGAGATCCGGGCGCCGGAGCGACAGGGTGCCGATGACGAGCACACCGACCAGCTCCACGATGACGGCCACCCAGGCGACGCGGCGCATGCGGCGACCATTGTGCGCGAGCGCCACCGTCGCCATCACGTAGACGACCGCCGAGAAGGCGGACAGACCGTACGCGAGCGGCGCCGCTCCCGCGTCACGGATCAGCTGCACGGTCGAGCGGGCGGTGGCCGCGAGGGCGAAGATGCCGTAGACGAGGATGAGCACGCGGCCCAGTCCGTACGCGGGGCGGCGGGTGTCCGGCAGCTCGGTCACAGGCCGGCCACCTGTACTGCACGCCACATCATGACGGCCACTGTGGCACACGCGACCAGCAGCGCGACACTCGAGGTGCGGGAGCGATCGGCGAAGGCCCACACGGCGGCCACCGGCAGGATGAACAGGGCGGTGACCAGGTAGCCCCACAGGACCCACGGATCCCCCGCCAGCCCGCCCCGGGCCTGCGTCACCCCGGCCGCGACCGCCGTCGCCACGAGCGCCACCTCCACGACTCCCGCGGCGAGCAGTTGTCGCAGGATCACCGGCTCGTTCCGGACGGCCCGCCACGCGGCCCACCCCGCGAGTGCGAGCGCGGCCACGGCGGCTGTCGCGGCAAGGAAGGGCATGACGTCAGGGTATCCTCCGGCCGGTGTGTGACGGACGGTGCCGTTACGATCCTGAAGCGTGACCACCGTTTCCCTCGCTCACCCCTCCGAGCGCTCCCGTGACGCCGCCCTCCTCGTTGCGCTCCAGCAGACGGCCTCGGGGCCCCGTGTCGTGCCCGCCCCGGGCCTGGCCGGGCCCGATCCCGCGGGGCTCGCCGGGATGGCGGGCGTCGTGGGTGCGAAGGGGGAACGCGATGAGGTGGTGCGGGCCCCGGGCGACGGCGTCGGCCACGAGATCGTCGTCTTCACGGGAATCGGGGAGGAAGCGCCGACGGATGAGGTGCTCCGGCAGGCGGCGGGCGCCGCGACGCGACGCCTTGAGGGAATCGCCGCGCTGGACGTGGCGCTGCCCGCGGACACCCCCGCCACGCTCCGGGCGGTGGCCGAGGGTCTCCTCCTCGGGGCGTACCGCTTCGATCGGTACCGGACAGCCCCGCACCCTGTGCAATCACTGCGGATCCTGACGGACAACCCGGAGGGCGCAGCGGCCCTCCACCGCGCCCGGGTGGTCGCGGAGGGCGTCGCCCTTGCCCGCGACCTGGTCAACCGGGCGCCCAGCGACCTGTATCCGGAGAGCTTCGCCGCGCTGGCGGTCGACGTGTGCGGGGCGGCCGGGGTCGCCGTCACGGTGCGCGACGAGCGTGACCTCGAGCGGGAGGGCTTCGGCGGGCTGCTCGCCGTCGGCCGCGGATCGGCCCGCCCGCCGCGGCTCCTCCGCCTCGAGTTCCGCCCGCCGGAGTGGCAGACGCACGTCGCGCTGGTGGGGAAGGGGATCACGTTCGGCTCCGGTGGACTCTCGCTGAAACCCGCCAAGGACATGGGCGACATGAAGTCGGACATGGCCGGCGCGGCGGCCGTCCTGGCGGCCGTCCTCGCTGCCGCCCGGCTGGACCTGCCGATCGCTGTCACGGGTTGGCTGGCGCTGGCGGAGAACATGCCGTCCGGTTCGGCCACCCGGCCCTCCGACGTCATCACCGTGCGCGGTGGGCGCACCGTCGAGGTGCTGAACACCGATGCCGAGGGCCGCCTCGTGCTCGCCGACGCCCTGGTGGCCGCGGCCGGGGAGGAACCCGACCACCTCATCGACATCGCCACGCTCACCGGTGCCCAGATGATCGCGCTGGGCGACCGGGTGGGCGCCGTGATGGGTCACGAGGACCTCCGGTCCGAGGTGGTGGCGGCCGGCGCGTCCGCCGGGGAGCAGTTCTGGCCGATGCCCCTCCCGGCCGAACTGGCCGACTCCCTGAAGACTCCGGTTGCCGACATCGCGAACATGGGAGAACGGCACGGCGGCATGCTGGTTGCAGGCCTGTTCCTGCAGAGCTTCATCCCCGGCCGGCGGTGGGCTCACCTGGACGTGGCCGGGCCCGCCTACAACACCCGTCAGCCCTGGGGGTACACCCCCAAGGGCGGGACGGGGCACGGTGTCCGGACGCTGGTGCGTCTCCTCGAGGACTTCAGCGAACGTTCGGCGCAGAACTGAGGCCGATCCACCCTCCTGCGGCCCCCGACGTGACATGGAACAATGACCAGCAGCGCCAGTGTTGCGCACGTCACTGTCCAAGGAGGGAACTGAGTGAGCGAAACGGTGTACGACATCGTCGTCCTGGGTGGCGGAAGTGGTGGCTATGCGACCGCGCTCCGTGGTGCCCAGCTCGGCATGACCGTGGCCCTGATCGAGGCCGACAAGGTCGGCGGGACCTGTCTCCACAAGGGCTGCATCCCGACAAAGGCGTTGCTGCACGCCGCCGAGGTCGCCGATCTGACGCGCGAGTCCGCGCAGTTCGGGGTGAACGCCACCCTGCACGGCATCGACATGGCAAAGGTCAACGAGTACAAGGACCAGGTGGTCGGCAAGCTCCACAAGGGATTGCAGGGTCTGGTGGGCCACCACAACATCACCTACGTCGCCGGCTGGGGCACCCTCGTCTCGCAGGACACCGTCGAGGTGGACGGCGTCCGGTACCGGGGTCGCAACGTGGTGCTCGCGTCCGGGTCCTTCGCCCGCACCCTGGGCATCGAGATCGGTGGACGCGTCATGACGAGCGACCAGGCGCTCCAGATGGACTGGATCCCGTCGAGCGCGATCGTACTGGGAGGCGGGGTCATCGGTGTGGAGTTCGCGAGCGTGTGGAGGTCATTCGGCGTCGATGTGACCATCATCGAGGCCCTCCCCCACCTTGTCCCCAACGAGGACGAGGCCCTCAGCAAGGCCCTCGAGCGCGCCTTCCGCAAGCGGAAGATCACCTTCAAGCTCTCCGCCCGCTTCGCGGGCGTGCAGCAGGATGAGAACGGGGTGGTGGTGTCCCTGGAGGATGGCAGCACACTCGCCGCCGACCTCCTGCTCGTCGCCGTGGGGCGGGGTCCGGCGACCGCCAACCTGGGCTACGAGGCGCAGGGAATCCCCATGGACCGCGGCTTCGTGCTCGCGAACGAGCGCCTCCACACTGGCGTGGGGAACATCTACGCGGTCGGCGACATCGTGCCCGGGCTGCAGCTCGCCCATCGCGGTTTCCAGCACGGCATCTTCGTGGCCGAGGAGATCGCCGGCCTCAACCCCGCGACGATCGTCGAGTCCGGCATCCCGCGGGTCACGTACTGCGATCCCGAGGTGGCATCCGTGGGTCTCACCGAGAAGCAGGCACGCGAGCAGTTCGGCGAGGACGGTGTCCGTGTCTCGGAGGTCAACCTCGCCGCCAACGGGAAGAGCGGAATCCTCAAGACCGCCGGCTTCATCAAACTCGTCGGGGTGAAGGACGGGCCCATCGTCGGTGTGCACATGATCGGCGCCCGCCTCGGCGAACAGATCGGCGAGGCCCAGCTGCTGGTCAACTGGGAGGCGTGGCCGGAGGACGTCGCCCCCCTGATCCACGCGCACCCCACCCAGAACGAGGCCATGGGCGAAGCCGCGCTCGCCCTGGCCGGCAAGCCGTTGCACGCCCACAACTAGGAGTCACCGATGTCCGAATCCGTCAAGATGCCCGCACTGGGCGAGTCCGTCACCGAAGGCACCGTCACCCGCTGGCTGAAGCAGGTGGGCGACGCCGTCGAGGTTGACGAACCCCTCCTCGAGGTCTCCACCGACAAGGTGGACACGGAGATCCCCTCCCCGGTCGCGGGCGTGCTCGAGCGCATTCTCGTCGAGGAGGACGAGACCGTCGAGGTGGGAGCCGATCTCGCGATCATCGGCGACGGGTCGGGGGCTGAGCAGCCCGGGCGCCAGGCCGTCGATGCCGAGGACGACGACGCCCCCGCGCCGACGGCGCCGGCTCCCGTTCCCCGTCCCGCTCCGGCGGCCCCGCCCCCGGCGGCACCGGCTTCGCAGGCCCCCGCCGCGCCGGCCCCCGCGCCGGCCGCGGCCTCCGGTGGACAGGCGGTGACGATGCCGGCCCTCGGCGAATCCGTCACCGAGGGCACGATCACCCGGTGGCTCAAGGCCGAGGGCGACACGGTCGAGGTCGACGAGCCGCTCCTCGAGGTGTCCACGGACAAGGTCGACACGGAGGTACCCTCGCCCTTCTCCGGCACGCTGCTCAGCATCGTCGCCCAGGAGGACCAGACCGTCGAGGTCGGCGCGACTCTCGCGATCATCGGCGAGGCGGCTGCCCCGGCCCCCGACGTCGCGCCCGCGCCGGTCCCCGTCCCCGCCGAGCCGCCGCAGCCGCAGGCCGCGGACCAGCCTGCCCGGGAGGGACAGGAAGAGGCCGCCGCCGAGGCGGCGGCCCAGGTCGGCGGAACGTACGTCACCCCCATCGTGCGCAAGATCGCCAAGGAGAAGAACGTCGATCTCGCGACGCTCGTGGGCACCGGCGTCGGCGGGAGGATCCGCAAGGAGGACGTCCTCGAAGCGGCACGGAAGGCTGAGGAGGCAGCGGCGAGGGCTGCGCAGGAGGCGGCGGCGAAGGCAGCGGCGGAGGAGGCGGCGAAGGCGGCGCCGAAGGCCGCCGACGCCGCTCCGAAGGCTCCCGCCGCGCCGGCGGCTCGGGCGGTGTCGCCCCTCCGCGGCACCACGGAGAAGATGACCCGGCTGCGCAAGGTCATCGCGAAGCGCATGGTCGAGTCCCTCCAGACCTCCGCCCAACTCACGACCGTCGTTGAGGTGGACGTGACCCGCATCGCGGCGCTGCGCGCGCGGGCACGGGACTCGTTCCAGGCCCGGGAGGGCGTCAAGCTCACGTTCCTGCCGTTCTTCGTGAAGGCGGCCACCGAGGCACTCAAGGCGCATCCCAAGATCAATGCCACGATCAGGGACGACGAGGTGGTCTACCACGGGGCCGAACACGTGGGCATCGCTGTCGACACCGAGCGCGGTCTGCTCGTGCCCGTGATCAAGGACTGCGGGGACCTCAACATCGCCGGCATCGCGCGGAGGATCGCCGATCTCGCCGCCAGGACGCGGGCCAACAAGGTCACGCCGGACGAGCTCACGGGGTCCACCTTCACGATCACGAACACCGGATCGGGAGGGGCTCTGTTCGACACCCCCATCGTCAACCAGCCCGAGGTGGCCATCCTGGGAACCGGGACGATCACCAAGCGTCCCGTCGTTGTCACGGACGCCGATGGCAACGAGACCATCGGCATCCGCTCGATGTGCTACCTCGCGCTGTCCTACGACCACCGTCTGGTGGACGGCGCCGACGCGGCACGCTATCTGATGGCGGTGAAGTCGCGGCTCGAGGAGGGCGCGTTCGAGGGCGACCTCGGTCTGTGACCATCGGGCGTGGGTCCCGCCCCGGCGGGACCCACGCCTCCGTCCGCCTCAGCCGCAGGGCCGGACCGCCGCGATGCGCCACTCGTCGAGGCGCCCCGCATCCTCTCCGACCAGATCGACCGCGTGGTGACGAACCGCTTCCTCGGCCCCCTGATCATGCTGCTCATCCTCTACCTGGTGTACCAGTTTACGTTCAAGTACAGCGAGGTCCCGGTGGAGCTGCTCGAATCCGGGTTCAGCGCTCTGGGAAGCTATGCCGAGACG
>JALHDK010000320.1 GCA_022838965.1 Actinomycetales bacterium
CGTCGTCGACGACGAGGGTGCAGGAGGGTGCCCGGCCGATCACGATCGCGGACCGTCCCAGCGGCAGCGACGTCCCCGCCATCTTCCCGGCGGTCACGACGAGCCGGGAGGGGGCCCGGGTGATCGACTGGCGTTGGGGCGCCGTGCGGGCAGGAGACGGGACGGGCGCCTGCGGGGGAGCGGTGGCGGCGGGGGTGGCGCCCAGCCCCGCCGTCGTCGCCGTCGCCGGGGCGGCGCGGCCGCGGGGCTGGCGGGCCTGCTCGGGCGTCCGGCGGCCCGGACCGCGGGTGGTGACCTTGGTGGCGGACCAGAGGTCGCGGCGGAGCACGGCGAGGGCGGCGAAGACGAAGACCCAGAGAAGAGCGAGGTAGCTCAGGCGGAGCAGGGTCACCGCGAGTTCGCTCATCGGGGTCCTTTCAGGTGGCGGGCGGTCAGGCCTCGTCGTCCGGTGCGGTCCAGAACAGGATCCGGGTCCGGCCAATGGTGAGGGTGTTGCCGTCCACCAGGGTCGCCGCGTCCACCTTGTGGCCCTCGACGTACAGGCCGTTGGTGGATCCGAGATCGCGCGCGATGACGCCGCGCGGGGTGACGCGCAATTCGAGGTGGCGGCGGGAGACGCCGGAGTCGTCCACCACGATGTCCGCGTCCGAGCCGCGGCCGATCACGGTGACGGGACCGGTGAGGAGGTAGCGCTGGCCGTCGATGTCGATGATGGGGTGGCGCTCCGAGGGGGTGTCCGTGGTCGCGGGCGCGACGTTGCCCCGCTTGGTCGAGGAGGTGACGGTGAAGGATCCGGTGGTGAGGGTGTCATCGGTCTGGAAGTCCACGGAGACCGGGCCGACGAAGTTGTAGCGCTGCGAGGTGGCGTGCTCGGTGACGGCCGCCTCGATCTCGGCGGCGAGGGCATCGGCGCCCCACTGGTCGATGTGGTCCTTGTCCGTGGGCGAGAGGGTGACCGTGAACTCGTTGGGTACCACGGTGCGTCCCCGGGCGACGGCGACCGCGCGCTCGTCCATGTCCTTGCGGATCGCCGAGGCGATCTCGACCGGCTTCACCTCCGACTTGAAGGCCTTCGAGAACGCGCTGTTGACCGCCTTCTCGACGGAGCGCTCGAACTTGTCGAGGAATCCCATGTGGTCCTCCTTGGGGCGCTGCCACCTCGCGGTGGGCACAGTTCCACGTCATCGTATCCGCGAATGTGGTGGCTCGGGGGTGCCGATGGGGTGCCCCCGCCGCGATCGCTCGCGGCGGGGGCTGCCCGATGTCCTCAGGCGGAGAGATCCTGCAGGGTCGCCCAGGCCAGCTGGCAGTAGACGGCGATCGCCTCGGGGATCACGCAGTCGTCGAACCACGCGGTGGCCGAGTGGTTGAAGGTGGCGGCGGCAAGGTCACGGTCCGCGGGGAGCCCGGAGTAGAAGATGAACGCGCCCGGTACCCTGGCCAGCACTTCGGCGAAGTCCTCCGACCCGACATAGGGCTCATCCAGCTCGCGGTACCGGCCGGGACCCAGCACTGTCTCGATCTGCCTGACGGCGAAGGCGACCGAGTCGGGATCGTTGACGGTCGGGAACATGCCCGGCACCCACTCGATCTCCGCGGTGCAGCCGTGGGCGGTGCACACCCCGGCGACGACCTCCTGGGCCATCTTCTCCATCTTCTCGCGGTGCGCCACCGAGAACGTGCGGATGTTGCACTCGATGTGGCACTTCTCCGGGATGATGTTGGCGGCTCCGCCG
>JALHDK010000070.1 GCA_022838965.1 Actinomycetales bacterium
CAACACCCGGGCCGCCCACGCCCTCGTGGACGGCCAGTACGCCGCGCGCCGCAGCGCCTGCAGCGCGGCCGCGAGACGGCTGGGCGTGCGCACCCTCCGGGAGGTGGCGAACCCCGCCGCCGCGCTGGCGGCACTGGACGACGACGTCGAGCGACGTCGCGTCCGCCACGTCCTCAGCGAGATCGCGCGGGTCGGGGAGTTCGTCACACTGCTCGAGGCGGGCCGCATCCGCGACGTCGGTCCCCTCCTCGACGCCTCGCACGCCTCCCTCCGGGACGACTACGAGGTCAGTTGCGACGAGCTCGACGCGATGGTGTGCTGGCTCGCCGAGGGCCCCGGCCTCGTGCCCGACGCCACCTACACCCTGCTGCACACCACCAACGCCACCGCCGCGCTGACGTGTGACATCGGAAGGAATGACCCATGAGTGAACAGGGACTCGCCCTGGCCCGCGCGAAGATGATCTCCGCGGGTGTCAGCGCCGCGGCCATCGAGGTGTTCTCGCACTACTACCGGGCCCTCGAGGCCGGCGCCACCGGCCTGATCCCGGAGGCGACCATCACCCCGCTGACCGATCCGCCCCACCTCTCCGACGTCGAGGTGGATGAGACGATCGCCCGCGAGGCGCTCGGCCGGACCGCCATCATCAAGCTCAACGGCGGTCTCGGGACCTCGATGGGAATGGACCGCGCCAAGTCGCTCCTGCCCGTCCGGGACGGGCGCAGCTTCCTGGACCTGATCGTTGCCCAGGTGCGGCACGCCCGCGCCACCCACGGCGCCCGGCTGCCCCTCGTCCTCATGGACTCGTTCCGGACCCGGGATGACTCCCTCGCCGCGCTTGCCGCCCACCCGGACGTGGCCGTGGACGACCTGCCGCTCGACTTCCTGCAGAACCAGGAGCCGAAGCTGCTCGTGGACGGCCTGACACCTGTCGAGTGGCCGAAGGACCCGACCCTCGAGTGGTGCCCCCCGGGACACGGCGACTTCTACACCGCCATCCTGACCTCGGGTGTGCTCGAGGCACTGCTCGCGGCGGGTTTCCGGTACGCGGCGACGTCGAACTCGGACAACCTCGGCGCCGCCCCGTCCGCGCGTCTCGCGGGATGGTTCGCAGCGAGCGGCGCCCCCTACGCCGCCGAACTGTGCCGCCGCACCGCCGCTGACCGGAAGGGCGGCCACCTCGCCGTCCGGAACTCCGACGGCCGCCTCATCCTCCGCGACACCGCGCAGACGCCGCCGGACGAGATGGACTACTTCACTGACGTCGACCGTCACCCGTACTTCCACACCAACAACCTGTGGTTCGACCTCGGCGCCCTCCATGACGCCCTCGTCACCCGGGGCGCCGTCCTCGGCCTGCCCCTCATCAGGAACGTCAAGACTGTCGATCCCACCGACCCCTCCTCCCCCGCGGTGTTCCAGATCGAGACGGCCATGGGGGCCGCGATCGAGGTGTTCGAGGGATCGCAGGCCATCGTGGTGGGACGCGACCGGTTCCTCCCGGTCAAGACGACGAACGACCTCCTGGTGTTGCGATCGGACGCCTACGACCTGGGCGACGACGCCGTGCCACGCCTCGCTGTCGCCACCGCACCGCTCGTGGACCTCGACCCGCGCCACTACCGGACGATCTCCGGCTTCGAGGCGCGGTTCCCGGCAGGTCCGCCGTCGTTGCGCGAGGCCACGTCACTCACGGTGCGCGGCGACTGGACCTTCGGTGCCGGCGTCGTGGTGTCCGGCGACGTCACGCTGGCGGACGCCGGCCACCCCGCGCGTGTGGAGGACGGGGTCCGGCTGCACGGCTGACGCCGCGTCCCACCCCGGTTTTCCCCGCCCGCCGCCATAGACTGGCGGGGTGATCTTCATGGCGGTGGGCGACGGGCGCCCGTATCCGGACCACGGTCTGGCGACGGCGCGGGACTGGTCCCGGGTGCCGCCCCGCACGGTACGGCTCGACCAGCTCACGACCACGAGGAGCCACCTCGACCTCCAGTCCCTGCTGGCGGACGACTCCACGTTCTACGGCGATCTCTTCGCCCACGTGGTCGCCTACCGCGGTGAGTACTATCTTGAGGACGGACTGCACCGCGCCCTGCGCTCCGCCCTCCAGGGCCGTCGCGTGATCCACGCCCGGGTTCTCGAACTCACCGACGACGGAGAGGTGCCCCAGTTGCCAGGAGTGGCGAGCACGTGACCGACCTCGACTACGCCCGCGCCCGCGAACGCCGCCGCCGTCAGCTGCACCAACGCCAGACGGCGATCCTCGGGATCCTCGTGCTCGCCCTGGTGTCCGCGCTGCTGGTCGCGTGGCTCATGTGGCTGGAGATCCTGCCCTCCCCCTTCGCCCGCGACTTCAACAGCCCACCGCCGGACGAGAGCTCATCGGTGGCGTGCCCGCCGGAGGGGGCCACGACCGTCAGCTACACGGAGATCATGGCCTCCGTCTGGAACTCCACCAACAGGGCAGGCCTCGCGGGCGGTGTGGCGACCACGCTCGCCGGGGCCGGGGTCGCCATCAACCAGACCGGCAACTGGGACGAGATGGTGCTCGGCGTGGGATTCATGCGCACCGGCGTCAACGGCCTGGAGGAGGCCTACACCCTGGCACAGTCCTTTCCGGGCATGATCGTCACCAAGGACGCCCGGGAGGACGCTCTCGTGGACATCGTGCTGGGCTATGACTTCCAGGCCGTGGGCGATCTGACCGCGGTGGAGGTGGGTGTCCCTATCCCGCCGCCGCAGGAGTGCCTGGTCGAGCAGGGTTCGCCCGCGGAGGAGGGCGCCGGGGAGCCGCCCGCGGAGGCGCGCCAGCCCTGAGGTGGTGGCGCTGAGGGGGTGGCGCACCCTCCCCGGCGTGGGAGACTCACCCCACCGGAGTCTCCAGTTCCGCACCGCCGGGCGCGGAAGCGGGACTCGCCGGCTCCATGGAGGTACCCCGTACCCGCGCGATCGACCGCATGACGTGGTACACAAGCAAGGCGGCAGCCGTTCCCAGGGCGATGCCCTCGAACGAGACGTCGCCCGCAATCCAGGTGAAGTTGGCGATGCCGACCACCAGGGCGATCGCCGCCGTGTTGAGGTTCACGGGGTCGGAGAAGTCGACCCGGTTCTGCACCCAGATCCGCGCCCCCAGCATGCCGATCATGCCGTAGAGCACGGTGGCGGCACCTCCGAGGACGCCCGCCGGGATGGTGGCGATCAGCTCGCCGAACTTGGGCATGAGCGACAGTGCGAGGCCCACCAGCCCCGCCACCATGTAGGCCGCGGTGGAATACACCCTCGTGGCCGCCATGACGCCGATGTTCTCGGCGTAGGTCGTGGTGCCGGATCCGCCACCGGAGCCGGCGAGCATGGTGGCCACACCGTCCGCGAGGAGCGCCCGGCCCGTCACCGGATCGAGGTCCTGTCCGGTCATCGCCGCCACGGACTTCACGTGCCCGACATTCTCGGCCACCAGCACGAGCACCACCGGCAGGAAGAGGCCCAGGACGGCGGGGTTGAACTCGGGTCCCTGGAACTGCGGCAGCCCGATCCACGGGGCGTCCGCCACCTTCGCGAAGTCGACCTCGCCCCGCACGATGGCCGTCGCATAGCCCACGAGGACACCCACGAGGATGGACAGCCGTCCGAGGATGCCCCGGAACAGCACGGTCACCAGGACGATCGCAGCCAGGGTCACCAGCGCCGTCACGGGCGCCGCCTTGACGTTGTTCCACGCCGCGGGTGCGAGGTTGAAGCCGATGAGTGCGACGATCGTGCCGGTCACCACCGGCGGCATCACCAGTGAACGCGAAGGACGAGCCGAGGTACGACGGCACCCGTCCGGCGGTGATCACGAGGAACAGCAACGTGCCCACCGCGGAGAAGAACAGGGTGGTGGCGGGCGGGAAGCCCGTGAGCAGGGGGACGAGGAACGTCGCGCCGAACATGGCGACAACGTGCTGGGCACCGATGCCGATCGTGCGCGGCCAGGTGAGCCGCTCATTCGGCGCCACCACGCGACCCGGCGGCAACGTGCGCCCGTCCCCGTGCAGCGTCCAGCGGAATGGTGATGACACGTGACCTCCCTGGTTCCGCGCGGCACGGAGGGGCCGTGCCGCGTTAGTGTGGAGCGGTCGTCACCCGGGGGCCCGACCAGAGTCAGGCTACCCGCCCGGCTGCGGGCGACCGCCGGTCGGGGGTAACCCCGGGCCGTGAGATCCGACACGGGAGGAGGTGAGGCATGGCCAGCGGCCCCGCGCCGGTGCCGGAGGGCTTCGCCCCTGTGGAGACCGGACCTTCCGGGACCGTGGGATCCGCCTACGGTCCGGCGGGCTTCACCTTCCCCGGCACGGAGGAGGTGGACCCGGCCCGGGTGTTCGCGGGTCCGGGATACACCTCGCCACGTCCGCCCTTCTCCACCTGGGCGCGGGTGGCTGTGGTGGCCGCGGTCCTCGGAGTCTTTCCCGGGATCTCCCTGCTCGCCGTGGTGGCGGGGCACCTGGCGCTGCGCGAGACCACGCGCACCCGGGCATCGGGCCGCGGCATGGCACTCGCCGGCCTTGCTCTCGGCTACATCGGCGTCAGCCTGTGGCTGCTCCTCGCGGTGGTCTGGTCGATCACGCTCTGAGCCGCGCTACCCTCGAAGGGTGCGCCCCTTCCTGCTGCTCTCCACACGTCCCGAGGATGCCGCCGCCGACGGCGAGCTCGCCGCCTTCCGCCACTTCGGGGGCCTCGGAGTCAAGGACCTCGAGCGGATCCGGCTGGAAGCCGTGCCTCTCCCCCACATCCACCTCGAGGACTACTCGGGCATCATCGTCGGCGGGAGCCCGTTCACCGGGTCGGTGCCGACCCAGTACAAGTCCGACTCCCAGCTGCGGGTCGAGGCGGAGTTCGCGGACCTGCTGGACACCGTCGTCGACCTCGACTTCCCGTTCCTGGGGGCGTGCTACGGCGTCGGCACCCTCGGAAGGCACCAGGGCGGGATCATTGACTTCACGTGGGCGGAGCCGATCAGCGCGGCGCACATCGAGCTGACCGACGACGGCGTCGTGGACCCGCTCCTCGCCGGCGTCCCGCGCCACTTCCGCGCCTACGTGGGGCACAAGGAGGCGTGCGCCCGCCTCCCGGAGCACGCGGTGCTGCTGGCCACGTCGCCGACCTGCCCCGTGCAGATGTTCCGGATCGGCGAGAACATGTATGCCACCCAGTTCCACCCGGAACTGAACTACGAGTGGCTCTGCGAGCGCATCGACATCTACCGCGATTCGGGGTACTTCAGGCCGGAGGAGATCGACGAGGTCAAGGCGCGCACCCGGGACATCGACGTGTCCCCCGCGCACCGGATCATCCGGAACTTCGTCGCGCGCTACGCCCGCTGAGGCTGCCGCGCGGCCCGCGGCCTACAGCAGCGCACGCCACGCGGCCGGGAGCAGCCAGTAGCCCACGAAGGCCACCACGTCCAGCAGCGTGTGCGCGACCACGAGCGGCATCGTCCTGCGCGACCGGCGGTAGTACTCGTTGAACACGAGGCCCATCACCAGGTTGCCGAAGAACGGCCCGATGCCCTGGTACAGGTGATAGGCGCCCCGCAGCGTCGCGGAGGTGAGCGTGCGCGCCCGCCACCCCCACCCCCACTCCTCCAGCCGTTCCAGCAGGTAGCCGACAGCCAGCACCTCCTCCACCACGGCGTTCTTCACCGCCGCCAGGAGAAGGACCGGGATCGCCCACCAGTGCTCGTTCAGGGCGGCCGGGTTGACGGCCACCGTGATGCCCAGCGCCCGTCCCGCGAGGTAGAACAGCAGGCCGGGAATGCCGATGAGCGCCGCGAGGCCCACGCCCACGGCGAGGTCCCGGCCGGGCCGGGCGAGATCGAAGCCGATCCGTGCGGTGGCCCGCCTCCCACCCGCGGAGAGCAGGTACAGCGCGAGCGCCACCGGCACGAGGGCGAAGGCGATTCCCAGCAGCTGATAGGTGAGGTCCAGGAGTGGCCGGGGCGTCACGGAGGGATTCAGCGCCGCCGTCTGCTCTCCGAGCGGCGTCTCCTCCGTCAACCGCGCGACGATGCGCACGAGCGAGTACACCGCCGACTGGCCCAGGCTCAGGCCCAGCACGATCCACACCTCGGCGCGCAGCCGCGCCGTCGGCGCCACCACCTCAGCCGATCGGCCCGTCGAGGACGGCAACCACCCTCCCCACCACCTGCTCGCCCCCGTGGATCAGGACCTCACGGAGGGCGCCCGCACCCGCGACATCCTCACCGAGCCGATCGAGCGCCGCGAGCGCCAGCATCATCGCCGGACGGTCACTGCCGTCCGCGACCTTCACGGCGACGGCCACCCCCGACGGCGCCGCCACGACCAGCACTCCCTCGGCCCCGCCCTTCGCGATGTACCCCGGGAGAGCCTGCATGAGCCGCGTGTCCGGCTGACCCTGGCTGGCCACGAGGTGGGGGAAGGCGCGCATGGCGGCCGCGACCCGCCCGGCGTCGCTCCCGGGTGCCGCCACGGCGAGCCGGTGGTAGGCACGCGCCAGTGCACGGAGGGAGATCGCGTACAGCGGCGCACCGCAGCCGTCCACCGCCACGTGGCTGACGGGGCCGGCGTACTCCTCGATCGTCGCGCGCACGAGTCGCTGGAGGGGGTGGTCGAGGTCGAGGTAGCTGCCGGTGTCCCAGCCGTTCGCGGCACAGGCCGCCAGCATCGCGGCGTGCTTGCCGGAGCAGTTGTACCAGAGCCGCCGCGGCGCGGCGCCGGACCGGATCGCGGCCGCCCGGGCATCCGGGTCCCCCGGCAAAGCGGCGGGACACCGCAGGTGCTCCTCACCGAGCCCCGCCGCGCCCAGGAGGGCGGTCACGGCCGCGACGTGCTCCGGGGTGCCGCCGTGGGAGGACGCGGAGATGGCGAGCGTCTCGTCCTGGAGCGTGACCCCGGCACGGAGCGCGGCGATCGCCTGGAACGGCTTCATCGTGCTGCGCGGCAGCACGGCCGCGGCGGGAATGCCCAGCTCGAGGGCCGGCGCCCCGTCCACCCCGGTCGCGGAGAGCATGCCGAAATGGCAGGATTCCCGGAAGCCGTTGCGGATCACGACGGCGAGTTCGGCGAGGTCGGCGACGTCGGCCGGCCGGGGGGCGTCGTCGGGCTCCGACGACGCACGTGGGGTGAGATGGGTCACAGGCTCAACTCTAGTGCGCCGCGCGGTGGTCGCACGCGCGTCCACTGTGGGTGGGTGCCCCTACATTTGCAGGCATGGAATCCGTCATCACCGTCGATGGCCTTGTGAAGTCCTACGGGCGCTTCACCGCCCTGCGCGGTCTCGATCTCACAGTCGCCCGTGGCGAGGTGCACGGCTTCCTCGGGCCCAACGGGGCCGGCAAGTCGACCACGATCCGCGTGCTCCTCGGCCTGCTGCGGGCGGACGCCGGACGGGTGGAGGTGCTCGGCGGGGATCCGTGGCGTGACGTCGTCGCCCTCCACCGGCGCCTGGCCTACGTGCCCGGCGAGGTGAGCCTCTGGCCGGGCCTCACCGGCGGCGAGGCCATCGACCTCCTCGGCAACCTGCGTGGCGGGCTGGACGAGAAGCGCCGCGCGCATCTCATCGAACGTTTCGAGCTCGACCCCACCAAGCGGGGACGGCAGTACTCCAAGGGCAACAAGCAGAAGGTGGCACTCGTGGCCGCGCTGGCCTCGGACGTTGAGCTGCTGATCCTGGACGAACCCACCTCCGGTCTCGATCCCCTCATGGAGATGGTGTTCCAGGAGGAGATCCTGGCCGAGAAGGCGAAGGGCCGCAGCGTCCTGCTGTCCAGCCACATCCTGTCCGAGGCCGAGGCGCTCGCGGACCGGGTCTCGATCATCCGCGACGGCGTAGTGGTGGAGACCGGCACCCTCGAGGCCCTGCGCCACCGCACCCGCACGACCATCCGGGCGACGGTCCTGCGCCCGCCGTCGTCGCCGGCGGACCTCGCCCCCCTCGCCGACGTCCAGCTGGACGGCCCCCACGTGCGCGGAGCGGTGGAGGCGGACCGGGTCGGGGAGGCCCTGGACGTGCTCGGCCGGTACGGGATCGCGACCCTCACCGCGTCGCCTCCCTCGCTCGAGGACCTCTTCCTCCGGCACTACGGCGAGGCGCCCCCGCCAGCTCCCGACGGCGGTGCACCCCGCCGCCGTCGGGGCCGCCACGCCGCCGGGGAGGTCTGAGTGCGCGGACGTCTCACGGGGGCGGCGCCCCTCCTCCACGTGGCGCTGCGTCAGGACCGCAGGGCCATTGCCCCGTGGATCGCGCTGATCTCGGTGCTCTCGGCGAGTTCGGTGCTCGTGTACGACTGGGTGTTCCCCGACGCGCAGACGCAGCAGATCCTGCAGCTGAACGTCACGGCCAACCCTGCCCTCGCACTCATCTTCGGCAGGCCCGTCGATCTGACCACCGCGGACGGGTTCAACGCCTGGCGGGCGGGCGCGCTCGGGGCGTTCTTCTCCGGCCTCATGGCGATCCTCATTGTGGTCCGCAACAGTCGCGGCGACGAGGACTCGGGGCGGGCGGAGCTGGTGGCGTCGGGGGTGATCGGGCGCGAGGCGCGGCCGGCCGTGGCGGTCGCGCTGGGATTCATCGCCGCCCTGCTGCTCGGTGTGGTGTCGGCCCTGGTCACGATCGCTTTCGGCGGTGGTGCCGGGAACTCGATCATGCTGTCCGCCACCTTCACCGCCTCGGCGATGCTGTTCGCCGGGGTGGGCGTCGTCGCCGCCCAGATCGGTGCGGACGCCCGCGCGGCCAACACCCTGGGGGTGACCGTCCTGGGCGCGTTCTTCGTGCTCCGCGGCTACATCGACTCCTCCGGTGCCCCGGACTGGGCGGTGTGGCTCACGCCGTTCGGGTGGCTGCAGGAGACCAGGCCCGCCGCCGGGAACCGCTGGTGGCCGCTGGCCATCGTGATCGGGGTGGCGGGGATCCTGGTGGCGGCGGGACTGGCGCTGCACGGCCGCCGCGACTTCGGCATGGGCCTGCTCGCTCCGCGCCCCGGGCCGGCGCGGGCGGGCGCCGTCGGGACCCTGGGGGGCCTCGCGATGCGGCTCCATCGCCCGACCATCGCCGCGTGGATGGTGGGCTTCGCCGTCCTGGGCGTGCTGCTGGGGTTCCTCGCGAACACGGTGACCGACGTCTTCGCGGAGAACCCGCAGATCGCGCACGTCCTCGCCTCCGGCGCGGCGCGGCAGGAGGACCTCGTGGCGGAGTTCGTCCTCACGATGATTCGCATCCTCGGCATCTACGCCGCGGTGCACGGGGTCCAGATCGTGATGCGCATGTACGCGGAGGAACTGGAGTACCGGGCCGATCCCCTGCTCGGCGCGGCGGTGACGCGGCGCGGGCACATGGCGAGCCATGCGCTCATCGCCTTCGTCTCCACCGCCGTCGGCACCATCCTGGCGGGCACGGTGATGGGATGGATCGCTGACTCCACGGGGGACACCGTCACCTTTGCCGACGTCCTGCTCCAGGCCGCTGCCACCATTCCGGCCATCTGGGTGCTCGTGGCGCTCGCGCTGGCGGTGGTCGGGGCGAAGCCGTCGAAGCGGCTGATCGGCTGGATGGGGGTGGTGGCCACCTTCGCCCTGACGATCCTCGGTCCCATGTTCAACCTTGACGAGTGGGTTCTCGATGTGAGTCCCCTGTGGCATGTCCCCAACGTCCAGGCGGCGGACCCCGCCTGGTCGGCCCTCGGCTGGCTGGGACTCGTCGCCGCCGCCCTCGCCCTGGTCGGATTCGTCGGGTACCGGCGGCGGGACATCGCCTGAGCGGGGCGCACGGCTGCACGGGCGCGGCCAGATGCGCATCGCGGAAACATCACCCCACCGCCCCTCCACCCGCAAGGATGGGGGCGTGACACTCCTCTACCTTGTGCGCCACGGCCAGACCGAGTGGAGCAAGTCCGGCCAGCACACCTCCATCACCGATCTTGACCTCACGGAGACCGGCGTCGAGCAGGCGAAGGCCCTGCGGGACCGCCTTGACCCCGCCGAGTTCGGGCTCGTCATGTGCAGTCCGCGCCTGCGGGCGCAGAAGACCGCGCGGCTCGCGGGCTTCGACCGGTTCGTCGTTGAGCCCGACCTGGCCGAGTGGTACTACGGCGACTTCGAGGGTCTGACCAGTGCCCAGATCCGGGAGCAGCACCCCGGCTGGCGCATCTGGTTCAACGGCTGCCGCAACGGCGAATCCTCCGAGGAGGTGCGTGCCCGGCTCACGCGGGTGGTGGCCCGTGTTCGCGCGTCGGGGGTGGACAAGGCCATCTGCTTCGCGCACGGCCACTCGCTCCGGGTGCTCGCGCTCGCCTGGCTCGACTTCCCGATCATCTTCGGCCAGAGCTTCCCCCTGGACGTCGCGACCATCTCGATTCTCGGCCGCGAGAAGGAGTCGCCCGCCGTGCTGCGCTGGAACAGCTGAGCCGGCGGCGGAGGGGTCACGGCCCGGCGTTGCACTGGTGCCGGGCCGGCTGGCGGTAGCGGCGGGATTCGAACCCGCGGTGGCTTGCACCACACAGCATTTCGAGTGCTGCACCTTCGGCCGCTCGGACACGCTACCGCGGAGCATCCTATCGGCCCGCCGCCCCGCCCCCCAAACCGGCGGGGTGTGACCTGCCTGCCGCTCCCGCCCGTCACTCCACCGGTTCCCCGCGGCGCGCCGCGAAGAAGTCCCGCAGCACCGTCCCGCACTCCTCCGCCCGGACCCCGCCCTGCACCTCGACGCGATGGTTCAGTCGACTGTCGCGAAGCACGTCCCTGATCGAACCCGCGGCGCCCGCCTTTGGATCCCACGCGCCGAACACCACACGCGCGATGCGTGCCAACACTGCCGCGCCCGCGCACATCGTGCAGGGCTCAAGGGTCACGACGAGCGTGCAGTCCTCGAGACGCCAGGTACCCCGCGCCCGTCCCGCCTCCCGCAACGCGAGGATCTCCGCATGGGCGGTGGGGTCGCCGTCGGCCTCGCGGCGGTTCCTGCCCTCCCCCAGGACCCGACCGTCCGGCGAGACGACGACGGCGCCCACCGGAACGTCGTCGTCGTCGACCGCGGCGCGGGCGAGCGCGAGGGCGCGTGACATCGCGCGGTCGATGATCGGGTCGATGCGCACGACCACCAACCTACGCCGATCGCCGGCGGCGGTATCGTGTGGCCATGCGCCTGCACGTCACCGATCATCCCCTCATCGCACACAAGCTCACGGTCCTCCGTGACAAGGCGACACCCTCACCGGTCTTCCGCCAGCTGGTCGAGGAACTAGTGACCCTTCTCGCCTACGAGGCGACGCGCGAGGTCAGGGTGGAGGACGTGGAGGTTGCCACCCCCATCGGCACGACGGTGGGGACGAAGCTGGCCCCGCCCCGCCCGATCGTGGTCCCGATCCTCCGGGCGGGGCTCGGCATGCTCGAGGGCATGACCCGGCTGCTGCCGACCGCCGAGGTGGGATTCCTCGGGATGATCCGCGACGAGATCACACTCGAGGCCACCACCTACGCCAACAGACTGCCGGACAGCGTCGCCGGGCGGCAGTGCTTCGTGCTGGACCCGATGCTCGCCACCGGCGGAACTCTGGTCATGGCGATCGAATACCTGCTCGAACGTGGAGCCCAGGACGTCACCTGCATCTGTCTGCTCGCCGCGCCCGAAGGGCTCCACCACCTGGCGGAAACCGTGGGGCACCGGGCGGAGGTCAAGATCGTCACGGCTGCTGTCGACGAACGGCTCAACGAGCAGGGCTACATCGTCCCGGGCCTCGGAGACGCGGGCGACCGGCTGTACGGCGTGGTGGACTGAGGGCCCGTTCAACACCTGTTACCCCTCCTCCGACGCCGCCCGCCGGCTCCTCAACACCCGTTTCCCTGCCTCCGACGCCGCCCGCTGGCTCCTCAACACCCGTTACCCCTCCTCCGACGCCGCCCGCTGGCTCCTCAACACCCGTTACCCCAACGTTGGGGAGAACCCTGTGCCTCATGGGCAAAGGATCTTCCCCGACACTGGGGAAACGGATGTTGAGGCTGCGGGCAGCATGGACGAGCACGGGATCCGTGTGGGGAACCGGGCCGGGAAACCTCACACCCGGGCCGGGAACCTCCGCACCCGGGGGACCGGGAACCCCCACACCCCGGCGAGCTGATCAGAAGGCCGGGATCAGCTCTCCATTGGGCCACTTCTCCTGGATGAAGCTCCGCACCTGGTCCGAGGTGAGCAGCCTGATCAACGTGGCGATGGCCTCGGAGTCGGCGTCCTCACTCCGGTAGGCGACGATGTTCGCATACGGGTTGTCCTCGCCGGACTCCAGCGCGATGGCGTCCCTGGTGGGTACGAGGCCGGCCTCGAGCGCGAAGTTCCCGTTGATCACCGCGGCGTCCACGTCCTGCAGGGAGCGCGGCAGCTGGGCGGCGTCGATCTCGACCAGGTCGATGTTCCTCGGGTTGTCGGCGAGGTCGAAGATGGTCGGGTTCTCGACATCAGCGAGCGTGAACAACCCCTCCCGCTCCAGCAACACGAGGGCGCGGGCCTGGTTGGACGGGTCGTTGGGGACGGAGATCCGGGCGCCGTCGGGCAGATCGGCGAGCGAGGTCCACTTCGAGGAGTACACACCATAGGGCTCGATGTGGATGCCGACGGAAGCCTGGAAGTCGTAGCCCTTCTCGGCGACCTCGGTCTCGAAGTAGGGCAGGTGCTGGAAGTAGTTGGCGTCGAGATCGCCCTCCGCCAGCGCGACGTTCGGCTGGACATAGTCGGTGTACTCCACGATCTCGAGGTCGAGGCCGGCGTCCGGGGCAAGGTTCTCGTCCACGAAGGCGAGGATCTCGGCGTGGGGAACCGGAGTGGCGCCGATCACCAGCGTGGTGACCTGGCCCGCGGCAGTGGCCGTGTCGGTGCCGGTGGCGGTGGTGGCGGTGCCCGTGCCGCTGCCGGAGCAGGCGGCGAGACTCGCCGCGGCCAGCGCTGCGATCGCGGCGGGGAGACGTCGGGTGTTCATGAGTTTCACGTTCCTTTGCTGTGCATCGGGCCGGGGTGGTCCCGGCGTGACCGTCCGGGTTGCGGGGCTTGGACTTTGCGGGCCCCGGGGTGCGGGGCCCGAAGGCTCGGGGCCCGAAGGCTCGGGGCCTTGGGGTGCCGGGGCCCGGGGTTGCTGGGCTCTGGGGTGCCTCCCGGCTGGCGGGCGCTCAGCGATGGTCCACCAGCCGGCTGAGCATGTCGCCCATCATCTGGATCGCCTGTACCAGGAGCACGATCACCACCACGGTCAGCACCATCACATCACCCTGGAAGCGGTTGTAGCCGTGGTTGATGGCGAGCGCGCCGAGCCCGCCACCCCCGAT
>JALHDK010000071.1 GCA_022838965.1 Actinomycetales bacterium
GTCCACCACCTCGGTGAAGGTGGGAACGGAGTCGCTGGGCGCGGGTGCGGGCCGAAGGGTCCACCTGGAGGTGTCGGGCACCGGCGCGGCGCCCTCCGGGGACGCCGCGGACCCGGGTGTCCCGGGGGGTCCTTCGGAGACGGGCGGCGAGGCGGGCGGCGAGGCGGGCGGTGGTTCGGCGATGTCCCGCACGCGGCGCCACGGCGTCGTGGGGGTGGTGGACGGCGGACCGGCGGACCTGGCCGCGCCGGACAGCACGATCTCGCCCCACGGCGTCAGCGAACGCATCACCTCACCCACGTTGGCCCGCGGCCGCACCTGCTCGGGAATGCTTCCAGTGAGGAGGTACGACTGGAGGCGGACCAGGTCGACGGCGTCTGCCCGGGAGCGGGCGAGCGACGTCTCGATGGGGTCGTCGTCGTGGGGTGAGGACAGCTCGGCGACGGCGAGGTAGGCCAGCCCGGCGATGAGGATGCCGCCCTCGTCGGTGACGGTCACCAGCGAGGGGTCGAGGGAACAGTGGTGCACGCCCCGCCGGCGCGCCGCCTCGAGGGCGGCCGCGGTCTCGCCGATGATCGCGCGCGCGGTGGCGCCGTCGACCCGGCCGGCGAGGTCGTCCAGCGAGGTGGCTGCCGGAGCCTCGGCCACGATGTACGAGATGCCGTCGCGGTTCTCCTCCACCTCGATGATGCGGGTGAATCGGTTGTCGTCGATCAGCGCCGCGCGCCGGGCGGCATCGAGGATCTCCGGTGTGGCGGGGCCATCCGTGGCGAGGATGGTCACCGGCCTGTCGAGCACCTCGTCCCAGCCGTCGAAGAGTCGCGCACCCGAGGCGGTGGTGCGAAGGAGCTCGCTGGTCCGGAAGCGGTCATCGAGCCGCTCACCGACCTTCATCGTCTGCACGTCGGGATCCTCCCTGTCCTCGTCTGCAGCACCCATAGTAGGCACAGGCGGGGTCCCTGCCCCGGAGGGCGTGCGGAACCTGCGGAGGACGCGGCGCACGGGTGTGAGAATCTCGTCGAGTTCCTCCACCCCGAGCCGGCGCAGGAGAATGACGTAGAGGGCGGCCATGAGCGAGCCGATGACCAGCACCTTGATGACCGCGGTGACGAACGGACCCAGCCCCGCCTGGGCCCCCGACACGGGTCCCCAGAAGTGCAGGGCCACCCAGCCGACGATGCTGGGAGGGAGCACGGCCATCAGAAGCCGGAAGTAGGTGCGGAACACCCGGGATCCGTCCAGGCTCGGGAGCTTGGTGCGCAGGGCCAGATAGCCCACCACCGCCCCGAACCACAGCGACAGCGCGCTCGCACCGGACACCAGTGGCACCCACCACTGCGGCGGGGCCAGGAAGGACAGGAAGCCGCCGGCGACGACGATGCCCGCCATGGGGATCTGGATGCGGAACAGGGTGCGGGCGTCCTCGTAGGCGTACGAGACGCGCTGGTCGATGGTCCAGACGCCCTGCGCGGGGATGCCGAGCGAGAGTGCCACGAGCACCGCCGCGAACCCCACGGCGGCCGTGGGGGACGCCGTCGGGATCACCGCCTGCACCACGGGGATGGCGAGAACGCACAGCGCGGCGGCGGCGAACACGGTGAAGACGCCCACAACACGCATCCCGAACGACATGTCCGCCCGGACGGCCTCGCCGTCCTGCGCGGCCGCGTGGGCCGACATGCGGGTGAACAGGGCGGTGACCAGGCTGGTGGTGATCAGTGACTGGGGGAGCATGTAGATCGAGAAGGCGGCGGCGTAGGCGGTGTTCGTGGGCACGAAGGCATCGACGGTGCCGGCAGCCCCGTTGGCCGCGGCAGCGACGTTGGTGAGCATCAGGTACCCCACCTGTCCCACCAGGAGCGCGCCGAAGGTCCACATCGCCATCCGGGACGCACCCCCCAGGCCGGAGCCGCGCAGTCCCCAGCGGGGGCGGAACCGGAAGCCGGAGCGCCGCAGCGGGACGATGAGCACAAGCGCCTGGATGACCACCCCGAGCGTGGCGAAGCCGCCGATCATCGCGATGCGGCCGCCCGTCCAGTCGGCCGGATCGGTGCCGGATCCCGAGGCGGCCGAACCGAACAGCCAGATGTAGGCGAACAGCCCTGCGATCGCCACAACGTTGTTCACTACTGGGGCCCACATGTAGGGACCGAACGACCCGCGGGCGTTGAGGACGTTCCCCAGCAGCGTGTACAGCCCGTAGAAGAACACCTGCGGGATGCACCAGAACGCGAAGGCCACCGCGAGGGCGAACCACTCCGGGGCCATCTGGGAGGCGTAGAGGGTCACGAGCAGCGTCGAGGCCGAGGTGAGGACGACGGTGGCCCCCAACAGGAGGACGCCCGCCACCGTGAGCAGCCGGTTCACGTACTCGTCGCCGTCCGGGCGCTTCATCGCCCGAACCACCTGGGGGACGAGGATGGCGTTGAGGACCCCGCCGGCGATCAGGTTGTAGATCGTGTTGGGGAGGGTGTTCGCCACCATGAAGGCGTCCGCCTGGGCGGTGGTCCCGAGCGCCGCGACCAGCACGATCAGCCGCACCTGACCGAGGATGCGGGACACCAGGGTGCCGGAGAACATCTTCGAGATCGCCCCGGCGAGCGAGTTCGAACTCATGACGACGCCCCGTCCCGGGCATGCGTGAGGACGTCCAGCTCCTCGGCCGCGGCCTCGATGCGCGCGGCCCGGTCGGTCGCGCGGTTGCGCCGCACGGTGCGCCAGATCCCGAACACGAAGGCCGCGCCGCCCCCGGCCGCCAGTGCCGTCATGGCGATATTCTCCCAGTCGGCCCGGATCCGCACCGGCACCTCGGCCGGACTCCCGAGCGGGGACCCTTCCGTCGTGGACAGCCGCACCGTCACCGTGAGGTCACCCCACCCCACGGCCGTGACCGGGACCTGCGCCGCCACCTCGCCGCCTGCGGGAACCGTGACGACGGTCGGCTCGCCCTGCATCCGCCGGTCGGACGGCACGAGCTCCACGCGCACGGTCACGTCCACCGGAGCGGTGCTGGTGAGGCGAACCGGGAAGTTGGACTGCTCACTGATCATGAGGATGGGCGAGGAGTCGGCCACCGTCACGCCCTGGGTCACCATCCGGGCGCTGGCGACCACGTGCTCCAGCTGCGCGGCCCGCATCTCGGGCGAGTCACGCCAGGTGGCGGAGGGTTGCAGCGCGAGCTGGGTGACGAGGGGGTCGACGAACGGTTCCGCGGTCGCCTCCCCCGCGACCGCGAGCTCCGCCCTCGCCCGGTCCAGGTCGGCGAGGAGATCGGGCGTGAGGGCTCCCTCGGGAAGCTCGGCCTCGACGGGGATGCCGTCGGCGGAGACGGGCGCGCCCTCGAACGGCAGCGTGGTGGCGGGTGCCGTCGGTCTCACCCAGGGGAGGCTCAGCGCGTCGGCCAGGAGGACGCCGGCGCCGCCGTCGTCGTCGAACGGGAGCGCGGCGACGACGAGACGGGAGTCACTCGGGCGCTCGCGGGTGATGACGGCGAGCGTGGCAGCGACGAACTGGCGCTGCTGCACGGGCGTGAGCACCTGGTCACCGGCGGTGCCGGCGAGGGCCGCACCGAGGCTGGAGTCGAGGAGGAGCGCGGCGCGGCCAGCCACCGCGGCGCGGGCGTCACGGGTCGAGGTCAGCCGCGTGAGCTCCGGGAAGAGCGAGTCGGACAGCACGACGACGTCGCCGGTGGTCCCGCCCAGGGTGGTGCGGTCCACCGTGGCCGGCCAGTCGATGGTCCCGGCGGCCCGGGCCCCCGCGGCGGCCAGGGTGTCCTGGCCGCGATCGAGCAGCTCGCGGTAGAGGTCCGGGCGGCCCGCGTGCAAGAGGGCGGCGGCGTCGGCGTTTCCCCACGGGAGGAGCAACGCCGCGGCGGCCGCGGCCGCGGCGTCGGCGAGGGCGTCGACCTCAGGTTGGCCGTCCGCCAGGGCGAGGACGGCCGGATCGAGGGCGACGGTCACACCCGGGATGGCTGCGAGCTGGAGCATGCGGGGGATCCGGTCATGATCGGTGCTCCACCCGGCGAGCTCGGTCACGGTCGGCGTCACGGGGGCGAGCACGCCGAACTGGGTGGGGGACACGCGGGGCTCATCCCACCAGAGCACCCAGGTGCGCTCCCGATCGGTCGGCAGGCGCTCCTCCGGGACCTGCGCCCGGACCTCGATGCCCCGGGGACCCCAGGTGTCGAAGCGGAAGGCCGTGGCCGGCACGGTGATCTCGAACTCCCGGCGTTCGCCGGGGGCGACGGCGGTCAGGGTGGTGGTCTCCAGGCCCCGGGTGGCGCGGTACCGGTCCGGGCTCAGCCATCCCTGCAGGGCGGATCGGGTTGCCGGGGTCCACTCCTGGGTGAGAAGGGTGATGGTGGCCTCGGCGATCGGGGTGTCCGTCGTGTTGGTGGCGGCCACGGTGAGGCGGAGGTCCGAGTCGCGGGTCAAGACCGTGGGGGAGAGGTCAACGATCTCCACGTCCAGCAACGGTTCATCCGTGTCGTCCGGTGACGCGAACGTGGCACCGGGAAGCGTCATCGCAGCGAGGAACGCCACCAGGAGGAGTCCCGTCAGGCGGCCCCGTGTCCGCCGCGGGAGGCGGTTCATCGTCGGCCGGTCAGCAGGTCCCTGGCTGTGGCGACGACGTGACGTTCGTTCGGATACGCGAGGCGACCGGCCACCTCGGCGAGATTCACCCATGCGACGGCCTCGGCCTCACGGTCCGGATCGTTGAGGGTCGTGAGCTCGCCACCCACGGCCTCCAACAGGAAGTGGTAGACGACCTTGTGGACACGCCGGTCCGTTCCGGCGAACCAGTAGTCGATAGTGGCGAGATGACGGATGACGCGGCCGGAGATGCCGGTCTCCTCGAAGATCTCCCTGACGGCAGCCTCCTGGGGCGTCTCGGATCCCTCGAGATGGCCCTTGGGGAGGCACCACTCAAGCCGGCCCGCACGATTGCGACGTGCGATCACGGCCGTGAACGCCATCCCGTCGACGACGTCCACAATGAGTCCGCCCGCCGAGGTCTCGTCGGCCACGGGGAGGCCCGGGCGCACGGCGTGGAGGTGCCGGCGCGGCGGGCGGGGCAGGCGCCGACGCGGAGCAGGCACGGCGGACATGAATCCACTGTAGTCACCTGATCCGCAAAGGGCGAGGTCCCGGGCGGGAATGATAGCAACATTCGGTAACGGACGGGCAACGGCGCGGCCCCCTTTCGACCCGTGAGAACCTAGTGGGGTGGCCACTCCCTCGCTCGCGCAGCTGCGTCGCATAGCCCTGCACGTGTTCACCGGGCTCCCGGTGGACATCAGCGAGCTGGGCCGGCGGTTCGCGGAGGCCGGCCACGAACTTGCCCTCGTCGGGGGCCCGGTGCGTGACGCGTTCCTGGGGACGTCCTCGCACGACCTTGACTTCGCGACGTCGGCGCCTCCCGAGGAGACGGAACGGATTCTCGCCGCGTGGGGTGACGCGCACTGGGACGTCGGGCGCGATTTCGGGACGATCGGCGCCCGGAAGGGTGAGGACATCGTCGAGGTGACCACCTACCGCAGCGAGTCCTACGACCTCGAGTCCCGGAAGCCGCAGGTGGAGTACGGCGCGACGCTCGAAGGCGACCTGACGCGCCGCGACTTCACCGTCAACGCCATGGCGTTGCGGCTGCCACAGCTCGAGTTCGTGGACCCGACCGGCGGGATGGAGGACCTGGCGGCGCAGGTGCTGCGGACGCCGGTGACGGCGGAGCAGTCCTTCGACGACGATCCGCTGCGCATCATGCGGGCGGCGCGGTTCGCGGCGCAGCTGGGCTTCGACGTCGCCCCGGACGTCATGACGGCGATGACACGGATGGCGAGCCGGCTCGCGATCGTGTCGGCGGAGCGTATCCGTGCCGAGCTGGAGCGGCTGGTGGTGGCGCCCTGGCCACGGCGGGGGCTGGAGCTGATGGTCTGGACCGGGGTGGCGGACATCGTGCTTCCCGAGCTCTCCCGCCTGCAGGAGACGGTGGATGAGCACCGCCGCCACAAGGACGTCTACGAGCACACCCTCACGGTGCTGGAACAGGCCATGGCACTCGAGACCGGGCCGGACGGGCCGGTGCCGCGTCCGGACTTCGTGCTGCGGTTCGCGGCCCTCATGCACGACATCGGGAAGCCCGCCACCCGCCGGTTCGAGCCGGGCGGCACTGTCAGCTTCCACCACCACGAGGTGGTCGGCGCGAAGATGGCCCGCGCACGGATGAAGGCCCTCCGGTTCGACAACCAGACCATCCGGGACGTCTCCAGGCTGGTGGAGCTCCATCTGCGGTTCCACGGCTACGGCGAGGCGAAGTGGACCGACGCCGCGGTGCGGCGGTACGTGACCGACGCCGGACCGCTGCTCGAGCGGCTGCACCGGTTGACCCGCGCGGACTGCACCACCCGGAACCAGCGCAAGGCCGTCCGTCTGGCCGCCGCCTATGACGATCTCGAGGCACGGATCGCCGAACTGCGTGCGGAGGAGGAGCTCAGGGCCATCCGCCCGGACCTCGACGGCACCCGCATCATGGAGATTCTGGGTGTCCCGCCGGGCCCGGTGGTGGGGCGGGCGTACCGCTACCTCCTCGACCTGCGGATGGAGGAGGGCCCCCTCGGTCCCGACGTGGCGCGGGAGCGGCTGCTCGCCTGGTGGGCGGACCAGGCCGAGGAGACCGGCGGGTGATCGACGTGGCCGACGTGGAGAGGACCGACCACTCGCTTCTGGCGGTGCAGCTCGCGACGGCGCGGCACGCCATGCGCCGGTCCGTCGTCGAGTTCCTCCGTGACGACGGCTTCGATGAGGCCGCGGCCCTCACGTACTACTCGCTGCTGTCGGTGCTCCCCGCCGTGCTGGTGGCCGTGGCACTCCTCGGCGTCGTGGGCCAGGGCGAGTCGGCGACCAGTGCGATCCTGCGGTTCATCCACGAGCTTCTCCCGAAGGATGTCGCGGACGTGATCTCCGAGCCGGTGCAGGACTTCACCTCCCGGAGCGGTGCCGGGCTGCTGCTGACCGTCGCACTCGTCGGGGCCATCTGGTTCGCGTCCTACTACGTGCACGCCTTCACCCGGGCGTTGAACCGGATGTACCAGGTCGAGGAGGGGCGGCCGCTGTGGAAGCTCACCCTCTTCGGGTACGTCCTCACCGGGGTGCTGGTCGTGCTGCTGGCCGTGGCCACGTTCCTCCTGGTCGTCAGCGGGCGGATCGCGCAGGCGTTGCTGCGCGCGCTCGAGATACAGGAGAGCTGGGCGGCGCTCTGGGAGATCGCGAAGTGGCCCGTCCTCCTCGCCCTCGTGATCACCGCGGTGGCGCTGCTGTACCACGCCACGCCGAACGTGGTTCCCCGCCGCTTCCACTGGCTCAGCCCGGGTGCCGTGTTCGCCCTGGTGGTGGGCGGCGGGGCGACTCTCGGGTTCGCGCTGTTCCTGCTCGGCTTCGGGAGCTTCAACTACTACTACGGCGCACTGACCGGCGTGCTCCTGTTCTTCGTGTGGCTCTACACCATCAATGCCGCCCTGCTGTTCGGAGCGCGGATCAACGCGGAACTGGAGCGCGGCCGCCAGCTGGAGGAGGGGTTGCCGGCAGAGCGCGCCCTGCACCTGCGTCCGCGGAACACCCGGACGAGCGGGAAGCGCGCCGCCAGGTATCGCACGCTGCTCGACCGGGCGACCGCACTGCGGATGACCGGCGGTGCGACAGACGACCCCCGGGCCGCGTCCCACTGGGACGACGCGGTCCGGGGGCCGTCGAACTGGGTGTGAGGGCCTTCCCGCCCCGGCTAACGCTCGATATCGCCCCGGATGAAGGCCTCGACGCGTTCGCGGCCGATCTCGTCCGGGAGCTGCACGGGCGGGGACTTCATGAAGTACGCGGCCGGTGAGAGCAGCGGCCCGCCGATGCCGCGGTCCATGCCGATCTTGCAGGCCCGGATCGCGTCGATGATGATGCCGGCCGAGTTGGGGGAATCCCACACCTCGAGTTTGTACTCGAGGTTCAGCGGCACGTCCCCGAAGGTCTTGCCCTCGAGGCGGACGTAGGCCCACTTGCGGTCATCGAGCCACGCCACGTAATCGCTGGGGCCGACGTGGACGTTGCGGTCGTCCAGCTTGATGTCGATGTTCGACGTGACGGCCTGCGTCTTGGAGAGCTTCTTGGACGCGAGCCGCTCACGCTCCAGCATGTTCTTGAAGTCCATGTTGCCGCCGACGTTGAGCTGGTACGTGCGCTGCAGCTCGACCCCGCGCTCCTCGAACAGGCGGGCCAGCACCCGGTGGGTGATGGTCGCCCCGACCTGCGACTTGATGTCATCCCCCACGATCGGCAGCCCGGCGTCCTCGAACTTGCGCGCCCACTCCTCGGTGGAGGCGATGAAGACGGGCAGCGCGTTCACGAAGCCGCAGCCGGCGTCGATCGCAGCCTGGGCGTAGAAGCGGGCGGCCTGCTCCGAGCCCACGGGGAGGTAGCACACCACCACGTCGACCCGGGCGTCCTTCAGCACCTGCACCACGTCCACCGGCTCCGCCGCGGACTCGGTGACCACCTCGCGGTAGTACTTGCCGAGGCCGTCGAGGGTGGGGCCGCGGAGCACAGTGACGCCCAGATGGGGGACGTCGCAGAACGTGATCGTGCAGTTCTGGGAGGCACCGATGGCCTTGGAGAGATCAAGCCCGACCTTCTCGGCGTCGACGTCGAACGCTGCGACGACGTCGAGGTCCCCGACGTGGTAGTCGCCAAAGTTGACATGCATGAGTCCCGGCACCGTCGTGTCGGGGTCGGCGTCCTTGTAGAAGTGGATGCCCTGAACCAGGGACGACGCGCAGTTGCCGACACCAACGATGGCAACGCGGATTGAGCTCATGTTTGATGCTCCTCAGAGTGGAGGGACAGCGGGAGGATCCCGAGAATGGTCAACCACTCGATTCTAGCCACGGTTGTCGCTGACCCACTGACCACTTTGACTCTCGTGCAGCGTGTGGTTCATCGCATCATACCCCTCCACATGTGATATGAGTCGCGCGGCGACCCCAAAGCGGCCTCCCCGCACCCATACTGGAGTGCAGTGCATCCGGGTGGAGCGTCCACGTCCCGGCGCCCCGCCACCGACCAGGAAGCAGGAGTTGTGGCTGATCCCCAAGGAACCCCCGCGTACCCGCCCGTGCGGCGCGAGTCGCTGAAGGGGACGACGACGTCGTCGTCCTCGCTGCCCACCGATGGCGGTGGTGGCGCGTCCGGTGGTGGCGCGTCCGGTGGTGGCGCGTCCGGTGGTGGCAACCGCCGGTACCCCCGCCCCGGCAAGGGTCCCGTGATGCGGTGGCTGCCGAGCTGGCGTGTCGTCGTCGCGACGGTGGCCGCCGTCGCCGCCCTCGGCGTCGGGCTCTTCGTTGCCGCCTACGCCACCATCGACGTCCCCGAGCCGGGCGACTTCGCCCAGGCGGAGACGACGACCGTCTACTTCGCCGACGGCGAGACCGTCATGGGCACGTTCGCCGAGTACGACAGGCGATCGGTCGACTTCGCGACCCTGCCGGAACACGTGGGGAACGCCGTCGTCGCCTCGGAGGACC
>JALHDK010000321.1 GCA_022838965.1 Actinomycetales bacterium
AGGCGCTCTGTGCGTATCGCCCTGTTCATCCCCTGTTTCGTCGAGCATCTTCAGCCCGAGGTCGGCTTGGCGACCCTTGCCGTGCTCCGCGCCCTGGGGCACGAGCCCTTCGTCCCACCCCACCAGACCTGCTGCGGCCAACCCGCGTGGAACATGGGTGCACGCGCAGGGGCTGTCACTGCGGCGCGCCACCTGCTGCGGGTCATGCGCGAGGGCGGCGCCCTGGATGCGGACGCCATCGTCTGTCCGTCGGCCTCGTGCACAGCTATGGTGCGCTGTCACTTCGGCGAACTCGGTCTGCCGGCCGCTGATGCCGCCCTGCTGGGGGAGTTGGTTCCGCGCCTGCACGAATTCAGCGAGTTCGTGGCCCGAGCACACCCGAACGCCGCGTCGCTCGCGCAGTCGACGGCGGAGCCACTCCGCGTCGCCGTTCACCGGTCCTGCCACTCGCTGAGAGTGCTCGGACTGACCGACGAGCCCGAGCGCCTCCTCGCTGGTCTGCCGGCCATTGAACTGGCGCCTCTGGAGCACTCCGAGGAGTGCTGCGGCTTCGGCGGGGTCTTCTCGGCGAAGCTCCCCGAAGCCTCGGCGTCCATGGCCGATGATAAGCTCGCAGATGCCGTCCGCGCTGGCGCCCAGGTGCTGACAAGCGTGGACTCAAGCTGCCTCATGGCCCTGGAGGCGCGTGCGAGGCGCACGGGCGTTGCCCTTCGGTTCGCCCATGTGGCTTCGATGATGGCCCACGCCATGGGCCTTACGGCCCTGCCCAGCGGCGGCGCGACACACGCAACGCCGGCTTGCTCGAAGCCGAGACCCGGCACACTGCGCCACCGCATGGCCGAAGCGGTTGCCGATTCCGGGCAGAGGGCGCGTCTCGATCGGTCCGTCGGCCACGCTCTGCGGATTCGCGCGGAGCGCGTCGCGGAACGCCCCGATTGGGAGGACCTCCGCGAGCGCGCGGCTGCCATGCGACGCTACTCGCTGGGTCGGCTCGGAGACTTGCTGGAGGAGTTCGAGTCGGCCGCGGAGGCCCAGGGGGCGCGTGTCCACTATGCAAGGACGGCGTCGGACGCACGCAGCCTGCTGCTGAGGCTAGTCGGCGATCCGGGCCCCGCTCTCGTCAAGTCCAAGTCCATGGTCACGGAGGAGATCGGGTTTCGCGCTGCCCTCGAAGGGGCCGGAATACCCTTCCTGGAGACCGATCTGGGAGAGTACATCGTGCAGCTCTCTCACACGACTCCGAGCCATATCGTCGCGCCCGTGATCCACCTCTCCGCGGAGGACATCGCGGAGGTCTTTCGGCGCGAACTGAGCATGGATCTGCCGGCAGGAGCGGACCCCAAGACGATCAGCCTGGCCGCCAGGGAGCATCTACGTCCGTACTTCGTGAACGCCCGACTCGGCATGGTAGGGGCGAACTTCCTGGCTGCTCGAGAGGGTGCGGTCGTGACCTGCACCAACGAGGGAAACGCGGGGCTGGGCAGCACCATCCCGAAGCGGCTCATCGCCGTGTCGGGGATCGACAAGCTCAACCCGAGCCTGCCCGACCTTGCCGCCCCCCTTCAGCTGCTCGGGAGCAGTTCAACGGGTCAGCGGCTCACATGCTACACCCACGTGTTCCGCCCAGGCGGCGCGCGCGAGACGGACATCGTGCTGCTCGATGGCGGCCGCTCTGAGCTCCTGGCCGACCCCGAGCTCCGGGACGCGCTCGCCT
>JALHDK010000322.1 GCA_022838965.1 Actinomycetales bacterium
CGGCAGAGTCGCCGTATCGGGATGCATCGCCAAGGCCGACACCAACGGCGGCGACGGGATCCGCGCCACTGTCCGTCTGGGCGCCGAGGAGCTCTACGTGGCCGAGCTTGGGCCCGATGATGCCGCTGGCGTTGAGCCGTGCCTCGACCTGGAGCTGTCCGAGGGTGACCACCTGAGGTTCGTCCTCCACCGTCGCGGCGATATCGGCTGTGACACGACCCATTGGGACCCGTTGGTCGAGTATGTGGACGGTCCCAGCTACGGCGCCTCCGACGGCTTCGACGACCCGGACGGCCCCTGGCGGTACGAGCTCGAGCGCGACACGGCCGAGGGGGTGCAGCCCTTCGCGGTCCACTACCCCGACACCCGTTACCAGTGGCAGAGCCGGGCCGTCGGCCTCGGCAGCGAGCTCCGGCTGACCGCACCGGTGCTTGGCGAGGGCGACCGGTGCCTGCCCGTGTTCATCATCCATGGCGATGAGCCCACCGGCACCCTCGTCATCGGCGCGGCCTCCTTTGCCCTCTGGGCTCTCGATGTCGAGCGTGCCGTTGATGGGTCGACGCGGCTGCGCCTCACCTGTCGCGCGCCCGGTGGGACGGTGACGCTGGAGCCCGGAGAGCGGATCCCCTTCCCCGAGGTGGTCGTGGGCCTGTGCGGCGGCGATTGGCAAGCCGCCCGGGACGCGGTGTGGGGCCCCACGGCCGCCCTGCCGCTCGCGCCCACGGGTGACCCCCTGGGTCTCATCGGTCTGGCGGTCCAGGGCAACGCGCCGTCCGTGCCGCCGCCCACGGGCCTCTCCCTCAGCAGGGAGGGCGACGAAGCTCGTCTTGACTGGGACGGCCTGGGCGGTGCAGACCGGGCGTGGGTGGTATTGCGCGATGGCCGGTTGCTCGGCGTCAGCGATGGGACGCGCTTTGCCGATGACGCCGCTTGCGCTGGCCTGTCCCATCGCTATGGCGTGTGCCAGGCCCGGGGGTACACCCTCTCGTCGCCGCAGGAGGCTTGGGAGGCGGCGCCGGCTGGGAGTGCCGATGTCTCGCTCGAGCTCGCTCGACTCGTCGAGGCCGATTGGGAGGCATCTGATGCGGAACGGATCGATACCCTCGGCTATGCGGCGCTAGCGTCGGAATCCCTCGCCGCGGCGAGCGCCATTCTCTCAAGCCGTGACCGCGGGGCCGCGGAACGCGAGCTTGCCGACGCCATCGTGGCCCTCGATGGTTTGACCGAGGTCGCCGATGGACGCGCGCTCTACCTCAACGCGCGGTGGCTGAGGCGTCAGGCGCTGTTGTCCGACCCGCTGATGGGGAACGTGCGGCTCCTGTTCGTCCAGCGAGCGCCAGCGGCGTACAGCCACCTGGTGATGCAGTACTTCGGATGGCGCGCCCGCGCGGGCGGCGGCCTGTTCGTGCTCGAGCAACCCGGCCGCTCTCTCGCGGCAACGCCGTTGCTCGATGCCGATCGCTGGAGCGGCAGCGTCCTCGCGCCGGTCCTCTCGTGGGACGCCGACCGCGTCGCCTTCTCCTACTCCTCGTGCCAGCCTAGCGACCCCTTCTATCACCTGTTCGAACTGGACCTTGGAAGCGGAGGGGTACAGCAGCTCACCGCCGGCGCCTACGAGGACCTCATGCCGGCCTATCTCCCCGGCGGCGACCTCATGCTCAGCTCCACCCGGCGTAAGGGGCATGCGCGCTGCTTCGGGGCCCAGTTCGGC
>JALHDK010000323.1 GCA_022838965.1 Actinomycetales bacterium
GAACCCCGGCTCGCTCCACCCCTCGCCGGGGTCCTCCGTCGTGTAACGCCACACCGTCTCCGCCTCCCGCGCCGTGGCAACCACCACCTCGGCGGGCGCCGGCAGAGGCGCCCACTCACCCTTCGGCCAGCTATCCCGGTTCGCCCACTTGGCCCAGAGCGCGCCGTCGTAGAGAGCCTTCAGGAACACGCCGCCGACCACCGGCCGCGCTCGGAAGGCCTGGGCCCGCGGCTCCTCGGTGCGGAACCAGTCCGTCATGGGAACCCGGTCGGGCGTGTCGTTCAGGAACCGCCACACCGGGTCCACCAAGGCATCGAAGTCCTCCTGGTCGCCCGTGAGGGTGGCCGTCCAGAGGATCCAGTCGAGCTTCGTGTAGTCCTGCCGGTTGTCCAGGGGAAGGCCGTACTCGTTCTGCGCCTGCAGGTAGTAGTCCATCTCCGTCCGCGCGATGGAACGGGGGAAGAGATCGAACCCCAGGACGCGGTCCCACACCAGGTTGTACTTCTGGCTCCATGTGCCCGGCCGGTCGAAGGCGAGGCGGTAGTGATCGCCATCGTCGGCCCGGCGCCGCCACTCGCGAGCGTACTCGACGGCGACGGCCCGGTACCGCGACGCCTGGGCCGCATCGCCCCGCATGTGGCACAACTCGGCGAAGCACCGGATCCCCATGGTAGCCTTCGCCGACAGGTTCACATTGTGCGCCAGATGGCCCGCGAAGTCGTCGGTGCAGAGCTGGTGCTCGGGATCGAGGCCCTTCGCCAGGAGGTACTCCGCCCACTCCTCCAGCATCGGCCAGTAGCGGTCGACCACAGCCGTGTTGCCCCGCGCCTTCGACAGGGCCGCGAGGAGGATGAGCATGTTGCCCGACTCCTCCACCGGCATCTGGTTCTCCTCGCTCGTCGCCCCGCCCCCGTACACCTGACCGTTCGCGAGGGGGTACTGCCCTATGTCGTGGGGCGCGAAGGGGAAGGGCCAGAGATCCGAGGCCGCGTACTCCAGCACCGGCACGACCGTCGCCTCCATCAGCGTGGGACTGGTCAGGAGCAGGATGGGCGACTGGGGATAGAACACGTCCACCGTGCCCGTGCAGCCGTTGCTGAAGTTCTCCTTCGAGAAGAAGAGCGGCCGCCCCGCCGAGTCGGCCACGAGCTTGCACGCGGCGAGGGATTGGCGGAAGGCCAGGGCGCAGATGGCCGCGTACTTGGCGCCGCCGCTGCGCTCCAGGTCCGCCACGAGTTCGCGGTCGAAAGCCTCGCACCGAGCCGCCACTTGGGCGGAGTCGCGCAAGGCATCGGCGATGAGGCTTGCCGCGTCCGCGCCGTCGCGGCGCCAGAAGGGCCGAAGGTTGCGGCCGAAGTACTGCATGCCGTAGTGGTCATCGTAAGCGATGACCACCGAGTCGCTGACCTCCGCGGAGCCCACGGCGCCTAGGTCCCGGGCCACGGCGGCGACAACGGGCCGCTGGCCCGCTGGTCGAGGTTGGTCCTCGTCCACCGGCAGCCCCTCCCACGGGCCCGACTCGATGAAGCGGGCACGGAGCGCCGCGCCCTCCCCCAAGGCGATGGCGGCGCCAGGGCGCGAGGGCGCCACGTAGAGGTCGCCCCACTCGATCCGCAGGTTGTCACCCGATCGCCCGAGCACGCGCTGCTCCGCCGCCGACAAGCGCAGGACGGCCGCGCCGCCGTGGCACTGGAACTCGAGC
>JALHDK010000324.1 GCA_022838965.1 Actinomycetales bacterium
GCCGTCGCCTGAATGGCATGATGCACATTCTCGGCAGTCCAGTCAGTCATCGCCGCCAGTTTGTCACGCACCACTTCGAGTGGCTGACGCGCAACCGGACGCAGGTGCTTCTTCGCCGCGTCCGCGTCGAACTCGTCAAACTCTTCATAGAAGTAGCGGCAGCTTTCAGCGATCTCTTTCAGCGTTTTGCAACGCTCGCCGAGCAGTTTCACCAGTTCCGCCAGTTCAGGGCCAGTACGAGTATCAATATTTGCCTGCTCGATGTGCCACTGCAGGTAGGCCGTCACCAGCCCGGACGCCTCGCTGCGATGCCGCTGCGGGGTGCGTTCAGCCGTCTCCCAGTCGCCGGAGAGCAGGGCACCCAGCAGCATCAGGGTCTCGCCGTCGGGAGCCGCCGAGCCCGGCGGCCGGCAGACCGCGCAGACCGCTCCGCCCGCGGCGATGTTGAACGCGTGGTGCGGGCCGCTGCTGCCACAGACGGCACAGTCGTGGAAGCTGGGCGCCCATCCCGCGGTGGCGAGGGAGCGCAGCAGGTAGGAGTCCAGGACGAGCTGGGGTGGATGGCGCCGGGTGGCCAGTGCGTGGAGGGCCCCGACCAGCAGGAGGTACTGCTGCGGTGCGGGATCGCCGTCGCCGTCCGTGAGGCTCTCGGCGGTCTCCGCCATGACGGTCGCGCAGGTGTACAGCGGGTAGTCGACGGCGAGCGCCCGCCCGTAACTGGCGATCGTCTCCACCTGGGTGACAGTGTCGAGACTGCGGCCGCGGTGCAGCTGCACCTCGACCAGACTGAAGGGTTCCAGCCGCGCACCGATCCGCGACGAGGTGCGGCGCACCCCCTTCGCCACGGCCCGGACCCGGCCGTGCTCGCGCGAGAGCAGGGTGACGATGCGGTCGGCCTCCCCCAGTTTGTGGGTGCGCAGGACGACGGCCTCGTCCCGGTACAGCTTCACTCCCCCATTCTCCCGCACCGGGCGCTCACCGCGGTCAGGCGTGCCGGTCGATCACCCCACCCAGGGGGGAATCGGGCCGGATCACCCGCACGACGGCGAGCGCGACCGCCAGCGCGACGAGATTGGCCACGGCCACCCCGGCGGTCACGGTCACTCCACCCGCGCTCCCCGCCAGACGCGGGGCGACGGTGAGCGTGAGCACCTCCGCGCACACCCAGGCCGCGACCAGCTGCCACGCGAGCGTTCGGGCCTGCCGCCGGCGGTCCCGGCCGGGTGACCGCACCAGTCGGCCCACTCCGATAGCGGCCCAGAGCCAGGCGAGCGCCACCCCGGCGATGCACGCACCGGCGAGGAGCGGGTAGTCGTGGTCCACCTGCAGGTCCTGTGGCCAGAACCACTCGTAGGTCGAGGGCCCGAGGTCCGACCCCACCACGAACGTGAGGAGGCAGAGCCACGCGAGCACCACAGGTACCGCCCAGCCCGTCCCGTCCCGGCCGGTGTCCGGCGCGTGGACCACCGGCTCGCCGGCACCGAACCAGCTGTCCGTGAGGTCCCGGGCCAGCGGGAGCGGGTCCCGCCGCGAACGAACGAGCAGGGTTCGGTCGGCCGTGCGCGCGAGGACCACGTGGACCGGACCGTCATCCCAGGTGTCGTAGCTCTCGGCGGTGACCGTGCCCGCCGGAGCCTCCCACGAGTGCCCGACCACGTTCCACCGGCTCCCGGCAGGCTGGAGCCGGGTACGGG
>JALHDK010000325.1 GCA_022838965.1 Actinomycetales bacterium
CGATGGCGGCCAACGGGTCCTTCGGCTTCAGGAGCGTGTCGTGGCCGGCCAGGAGGGCAAGAACGGCGACCTCCTCATCGCCGAAGCGCGCGCAGACCTCGGGATACCAGAGGTCATCGCTCGTGATAACCCCTCGGAACCCAAGCCGCTGGCGGAGTTGGCCTGTGACGAGGGCGTGGCTCACGCTCGCGGGCTCGCAGTCGCCCGTGATGGAGGGAACGGCGATGTGCTCCGTCATCACGAAGTCCACGCCCGCGGCGATGGCCAGGCGGAAAGCGGCGAAGTCCTCGGCATCGACCACGTCGGCGGGCTTGTCGATCCAGCACCACCACGGCTGCTCGGGCCCCGGCTTCACGCCACCTCGGCTCGGGAAGTGCTTCGCGGTGGTCCGCATGCCTCCGTCGTTGTAGCCGCGAACGGTGGCCTCGAGCATCGCCCCCATGAGGCGCAGGTCGCCGCCGAAGCTCCGGCCACCCTCCACCGGCCCGACCTCGGGGCAGGTGAAGTCCGCCACCGGCCCGCAGTTGAGATCGAAGCCCATGGCTCGGCCCTCCCGGCCGGCGTTGCGGGCAGCCTCATACATGAGCTGCGCCGAGCCGGCCGCCGCGAAGGCCATCTGAGGCGGCAGCTCCGTCGCGCCCTGCACCACCTGGCCCGCTCCGTTCTCCTGGTCTGCGGCGATGACGAGGGGAAGCCCTGTGGGCTCGGACGCCTCCCGCAGCGCGGCAACCAGTTCCGCGGTGGCCGCGGGCGAGACGCCCTCGTAGAACACGAACCCTCCCACGCCGGCGCGGGCGAGATCAAGCGCCTCGTCCCTATTACGGCCATCGCCGTACACGGGTGGGAACACCAACTGGGCGACCTTCGCCCGGAGCGACATCCTGCCGAGTGCTTCCGTCACGCTGAGATTCCCTTCCAGCCCGCGGGGGCTGTGAGGTAATAGACCGGCCGATGAGGCCTCCCGTCCATTCGTAGGCGGCCTGACAACACCTTGCGCGCCCCCCACAGCCTCGCGCCGGGTGCGCCGTTGCAGGTCTGAACCGGAGGCGAACGAAGCACCCCCTTACTCCTCGAGGAGGTGCTTCGCGTGGTCCACGGCGTGACAGCGCTGTTGATGCTCGTGTCTGTTGGGGCGACCCCGCCGCCCGACCCGGTAGCCGTCCGCGAGGTCCAGGCGGGCATGAGGGACGTTGCCGACGCCACATGGTGGGGGTTCGACCCTGTCAACGCGACCGCGGCCCTTCAGGGCGCCATCAGCTCCGGGGCTCGCAGGGTCATCGTCCCGAACGTTGGAGCCGACTGGGTCGTCGAACCCATCTCCCTCGAGAGCGACCAGGAGATCGTGTTCGAAGAGGGTGTCGTCATCACGGCGCGCGAGGGCGCGTTCCCTGGCACGGGCGACTGCCTCTTCCGCGCCGACCGCAAGCGCAACATCACACTCCGCGGCTACGGCGCGACCCTCCGGATGCGCAAGGCCGAGTACACCGAGGGCGAGTGGCGCATGGCCCTGTCCCTCCGCAGTTGCACGAATGTGAAGATCCTCGGCCTCACCCTTCGCGACAGTGGCGGCGACGGCATCTACATCGGCAACGCCGATCCCGAGCAGCCCTACTGCCGCGACATTCTGATCCGCGACTGCGTGTGCGACAACCACCGCCGCCAGGGCCTGAGCGTCATCACCGCCGAGAANTGCGCCTTCCGCAACACGAACGGCACCGCGCCCGAAGCGGGCGTGGACCTCGAACCCAACCAGCCGGGCGAGCGGCTCATCAACTGCGTCTTCCGCGACTGCGTCATGGAGGGCAACACCGGACCGGGGATCCTCTGCTACTTCGGGCCTCTCTCGAACGAGACCCTCCCCGTCTCGGCGCGCTTCGAGCGATGTCGCGTCACCAGCGCCACCGGCGTCGGCATCATGCTCGGTGGGACGCGATCGCCCGGTCCCACCGGCGAGGTCGTCTTCCGCGACTGCCTGATCGAGGACTGCGCCCATGTGGGCCTGAACCTCTCGACCTGGGCCGCCGATGCCGTTGCCGCTCGGTTCGAGTGGTGCACCTGGCGCAATGTGGCCAACGGCGACCTGGGTCTGGCGCCCATGCAGCTCGAGAACTGGGACCACAGCGTCGAGCGCGTCATCGGCGGGGCGGAGTTCAGCTACTGCCGGATCGAGGACCTCTGGAACCGGCCGGCGATCCTCGCCCTCCCCAGTGTGGCGCCGTGGGGCGTCGGTGACCTCCGCGGCGGGATGACGATCAGGAACCCGTACGGCGCCCGTGTGGCACTCGGCGACACAGTTCGCGACGTCATGCTCACACTGGATGATGAGCTGGCCGGGTAAACCCCGGGCCCAGCCTCGCACCCTCAGAGAGACGACGGAAGGTGACTTCGATGATTCTGTTCCTCGCGGCGACCTACATAGCG
>JALHDK010000326.1 GCA_022838965.1 Actinomycetales bacterium
TGGATGAACCTCGCCCGCGCCCTCGCGACGGCTCTCTCCCTGAGTTTCGTCACGATCCTGCTCGCCCTGACGCTCGACGAGTGGATCAAGAGCGGCTACGGGGCCCGTGGCGGCGAGGAGCGCCCAGCCCGGAGTCCGCTCATGTCCGCGGCGATCATCCTCGTTTGGATGGCTGCGGCATGCGCCGTTGCCTGGGCCTGGGGCCTGCGCGTCTACCACATCGACCGGGCGCTCGCATGGTTGAGCTCGCCCGTCCTGTCGGTTCAGGGGGTCCGTGTCTCGGCATTCAGCCTGGCCCGGGGCGTGGCCGTCGCCGTGGTCGTGATCCTCATCGGCAGGTTGTTGCGTGGTTGGATCGAGCGTCAGACCTTTGGGGGGCGGATCAGCGAGGGGGCACGCTTCGCCGCCGCCACCTTGACGTACTACCTCCTTGTGGCGGGCGGCATCCTGGGCGGCGTGCTCGCCGCGGGGCTGGGCCTGAGCGTCCTCACGGTCTTCGCGAGCGTGGCCGGCGTCGCCATCGGCTTCGGGAGCCAGGACATCGCCCGGAACTTCATCAGCGGCCTGATCATTCTCTTGGACCGTTCGATCAACGTCGGCGATTTCGTGACCATCGGGACCGCCGAGGGCACGATCGTCGAGATCAACATCCGTTGCACGACCCTCCGCACTCCGGACAACCTCCGGGTGATCGTCCCCAACAGCAACCTCGTAGGGCAGCAGATGGTCAGCGCAAACCAGCTCGACCGGCGCCTGCGCGTCTCGCTGGATGTGCAGGTCGATCCGCAGGCTGACCCAGACCAAGTCACCGAGATCCTGCAGATCGCGGCACGCTCCCACCCCGCCGTGCTCGGCGATCCGCCGCCCGAGGTGTGGATGTCCAGGCTTGCCGCGGCCTCTCTGAGCTTCCAACTGCAGATGTGGACCGACCGCATCGAGGCGAGGCAGGAGGTCATGAACCAGGTGCTCACAACCATCTGGCGGGAGCTCAAGGCTCAGGGGATCGACCTGGTATAGGGCGGCTTGCCGAACCGCCGCTGAGCCGGCTATACTCGTGAGTACGGCGTCGGGGCGTAGCGCAGCCTGGTTAGCGCGACTGCTTTGGGAGCAGTAGGTCGTTGGTTCGAATCCAATCGCCCCGACCAGGAGCGGAAGTAGCTCAGTTGGTAGAGCGTCAGCCTTCCAAGCTGAGGGTCGCGGGTTCGAATCCCGTCTTCCGCTCCAACCGCGCCTCCTCTTCACTGTGGGCGACGCCCCTCGCCCTCGTGCCGGCCCGTAGCTCAGTGGATAGAGCGACTGCCTTCTAAGCAGTGGGTCGGAGGTTCGAATCCTCCCGGGCCGGCCAGATGCAGACTGCACAGAGCCGCTCGCCCACGGCGACCGGGATGTGCTTTACATCGGGGAGTCCTCCCCCCCTGTACCCCGTCCTCGCGGCGGGTCGGGAAGCCTACGGGCGGGCGCTGACCGAGGAGGATGTCCAGCCCACTGCGACTCTGCCCGCGGGTTGGATCCGCGAGAGGCCCCGGCCCGTCCGCCGTCGAAATGCGAGCGACGCGATACTGGATTCCGTAAGTGCGGGAGGCTGCGCCGATGTCTCAGCAGTACAGCGATGAGGATCTCAAGCGGATCGCCGATGCGGCAGGCTGCTCACTGGAGGCGGCTCGGGCGCGCTTGGCGTCGGCGGGCGG
>JALHDK010000072.1:0-11643 GCA_022838965.1 Actinomycetales bacterium
CGGTGGGTCCGGTGTGGCGGAGCGGAACCTCAACCGCATCACGGTCGGCGTCGCCCTGGCGTGGGTCACCGTGATTGTGCTGTTGGGTCTGATCCAGACGAGTCAGCTCTAAGGAGGGGCGTTGGCAAGCGGAAATGCCATTCGGGGATCCCGTGTGGGTTCCGGGCCGATGGGGGAGGCGGAGCGTGGCGAGCTCGCGCCGCGGGTGCGAGTCTCCTACTGGTGTGCGCAGGGCCACGAGACCCGTCCGAGTTTCGCGATCGAGGCGGAGACCGAGATCCCCGAGATCTGGGACTGCCCGAGTTGCGGTCTCCCCGCCGGGCAGGACCGGGAGCATCCGCCGGAGCCGCCCCGCAACGAGCCGTACAAGACGCATCTGGCCTACGTGAAGGAGCGCAGGTCGGACGCCGACGGTGCGGCACTCCTGGAGGAAGCGCTCGCGGCCCTTCGAGCGCGCCGCGGGGGCTGACACAAGCTGGGGCGCGCGCCGCAGCGCGCAGCTCAGAGCGCGCTCGCGGCCTCCGCGTCGAGCAGCCAGATGGTCGACGCGCCGCGCACCCGGGCCGCCGGCAGGGGCATGGCACCCGGCCGCATCGCCTCGGCCACCTTCGTCGCCTTGTCTGCGCCGGCCACCACGAACCACAGTTCGTCGGTGTGGCAGAGACTGTCCCGCGTGAGGCTCACCCGCAACGGGGGTGGCTTGGGGGAGTTCCGGACGGGCAGCGCGCCCCGTCCGTCCCTCTCAATCTCGGGCCGCCCGGGGAAGAGCGAGGCAACGTGGCCGTCCGGTCCGACACCGAGGATCGTCACCGTGAAGCGGGTGTCACCCAGCTCCGCCGCGTACGCCGCGGCGGCCGCCTCCACGTCGTCGACCTCGCCAGGGCGCGCGACCTCGTGCACGTTCTCCGCCGGGATGGGAAGACCGTCGATCCACGCGGCCCGCGCCTGCGAGGCGTTCCTGTCGGCTTCGTCGTCGGTGAACCGTTCGTCGCCCCACCACAGGTGGACCCGCCCCCAGTCGACGGCGTCCGTCAGCGGTTCCCCCGCGACCGACTGCAGCATGGCGATGCCCATTGTCCCGCCGGTGAGCGCGACGTGGACGGGCGTCCGCAGGCACTGTGCGTCGATGAGCGTGAGCAGCAGTCTCATGCCAGCCGCGCGGGCCGTGAGCGCGGCGTCGGGCAGGACGATCACGCGTTCCATGATTCCCCTTCCTGGGCCGCTAGAGTGACGTGACCGCCCACTCCAGCGCGGCCGCATAGGTCTCGTCCGCGTCGAGCCGACGCAGCTCCTCCATCAAACAGTCAGTGTCCGTGCGCGGCGGGAGGTTGGTCCGCTGGTCCGGCTGGCCCGGACGGGAGATCGTGGCGACCACGCCGCCCTCCGGCCGCGTGAACCGGACGGGTCCGTCCGCGAAGTTGAGATCCAGTCGGGTGATGTGGATGCGGGAGGACTCGTGCACGTGCACGGGGATTCCCAACCGCGACCGCAGCCATCCGCCGAGCAGGTACATCGAGGGCCGGTCCGGGGCGCCGTAGATGTCAATGGACTCGAGGGGGGAACGCGTGACATCGAGTTCTGCGGCGATGAGGGCACGCCACGTGGTGATCCGTGCCCAGGACAGGTCCGTGTCACCCGGGCGGTAGTTCCGTCCGAGCGCCGCGAAGGTCTCGCGGGCGTGGTGGCTGGACTCCGTGTCGGTGATCGCAGAGATGAGGTCGGTGATGCGGCGTTGCGCCATCCGGCCGACCGGCTCGGCGGAGGGGTTCTCCGGGGTGGCACCCACCCAGTAGGCCACGATCGGCGTGTCGGGCAGCAACAAGGGCGTGACCAGAGTGTCCTGATCGGTGAGGGCCGCGCCCCGCGGGTGGAGCACCACCACCTCCGACGCGCCGGCGTCGCCACCGACCCGGATCTCCGCGTCGAGACCGTCCACACCGTCGCCATTGCCCGTGTTGATGACTATCACCCGCGACGGATGCTCGCGCGAGGCCACGTTCGTGGTGGCGATGGCCTTCTCCACGTTACTGCGCCCCTTGGCGAGAACGATCAGCGTGAGGACACGCCCGAGCGCGACCACGCCACCCTCCTCGCGGACGACGACGAGTCTGGAGGCAACACGACTCGAGGTGGTGTCCTGCAGCTGGATGATCATGCGTCCTCCTACGGCCTGCGCCATTCACGGCCGTCAGCGGCCATCATCGCGTCCGCCGACGGCGGTCCCCATGTTCCCGGACGGTAGCTCTCGATGGGTTTGCCGGCCCAGTGCTCCAGGATGGGGTCGAGGATCTGCCACGACAGCTCCACCTCGCGCTGCTGCGGGAACAGGGGCGGCTCGCCGAGCAGCACGTCAAGGATCAGCCGCTCGTAGGCCTCGGGCGAGTTCTCGGTAAAGGCGTGGCCGTACCCGAAGTCCATGGTGACATCGCGCACCTCCATCGATGTCCCCGGGATCTTGGCGCCGAACTTGAGCGTGACACCCTCATCCGGCTGGACGCGGACGACGAGGGCGTTCTGCCCGAGTTCGGAGGTCTGGGAACGTTCGAAGGGCAGATGCGGAGCCCGTTTGAAGACGACGGCGATCTCGGTCACCCGGCGGCCGAGCCGCTTGCCGGCGCGGAGGTAGAACGGCACCCCCGCCCAGCGGCGCGTATCGATGTCGACGCGCATGGCCGCGAAGGTCTCTGTCGTGGATCCGGGGCTCATGCCCTCCTCCTCGAGGAAACCCTTCACGCGTTCGCCGCCCTGCCAGCCGGCGGCGTACTGGCCGCGGGCGGTGTGACGATCGATGTCCTCCGGCACGCGAACGGCCGAGAGGACCTTGATCTTCTCGGCGCGCAGGGCGTGGGCCTCGAAGTTGAGGGGCTCCTCCATGGCGGTCAGGGCGAGCAGCTGGAGCAGGTGGTTCTGGATGACGTCGCGCGCAGCGCCGATGCCGTCGTAGTAGCCGGCCCTGGATCCGATGCCGATGTCCTCGGCCATGGTGATCTGGACGTGGTCCACGTGGTGGGCGTTCCAGATCGGCTCGAACAGCTCGTTGGCGAAACGGAGGGCGAGCAGGTTCTGGACCGTCTCCTTGCCGAGGTAGTGGTCGATGCGGAAGACCGACTCGGGGGGGAACACCTGCGAGATGAGCGCGTCGAGCTCCCTGGCGCTGGCGAGATTGTGTCCGAACGGCTTCTCGATGATGACCCGCCGCCAGCTGCCCGGATCGGAGTCGGAGAGGCCCGAGCGTGCGAGCTGCGAGAGCACGGCGGGAAACGCCTTGGGCGGCACGGACAGGTAGAAGGCGTGGTTTCCCTGTGTGCCGCGTTCGCGGTCGAGCTGGTGGACCGTGTCCGCGAGCCGGTCGAACGCGGCGTCGTCGTCGAAGTTGCCGGAGACGAACCGCAGCCCGGCCGCGAGCTGGTCCCAGGTGCGTTCGTCGAAGTGCGTGCGCGCTCCCTTCATGACCGCGGCCCGGACCTCGGCGGTGAAGTGCTCGAGGTCCCAGTCACGGCGCGCGAACCCGGTCAACGCGAACGACGGCGGGAGCAGGCCCCGGTTGGCGAGGTCGTACACCGCCGGCAACAGCTTCTTGCGCGCGAGATCTCCGGTGACGCCGAAGATCACCAGCCCCGAAGGGCCGGCGATCTTCGGCAGCCGGCGATCCCGCTCGTCCCGCAGCGGGTTGCTCATCGCACCCTCCACGCCCGAGCGGGCTTGATCATGCCTTCAGGGCGTTCGTCACCGACTCGAGCAGCTCGTTCCAGCTGACCTCGAACTTGTGGACGGCCTCGCGCTCGAGCAGGGCCGTGACCTCGTCGAAGTCCACCCCGACCCGCTCGAGTTCGGCCATCACGGCGTGAGCGTCGGCGATGTTCGGTGTGATGGTGTCACCGGTGACCTCGAGGTGGTCCGCGCAGGCGTCGAGGGTCGCGCCCGGCATCGTGTTGACCACGCCGGGGGCGACGAGCTCCGCCACGTACAGCACGTCGGAGTACGCGGGGTTCTTGGTGCCGGTCGACGCCCAGAGGGCACGCTGCTTGTTGGCACCCGGCAGGGCCTTGAAGCGGTCGCTCTCGAAGAACTGGAGGTACGCCTCGTAGGCGAGGCGGGCGTTGGCGACGGCCACCTTCCCGCGCAGGGCGAGCGCGTCGTCCGTGCCGATCGCCTCGAGGCGCTTGTCCACCTCGGTGTCGATGCGGGAGACGAAGAACGACGCGACGGAGTGGATCGTGGACAGGTCGATCCCCGCTGCGTGCGCGGCCTCGAGGCCGGCCAGGTAGGCCTCCATGACGGCGCGGTACCGGTCGATGGAGAAGATCAGGGTGACGTTCACGCTGATCCCCTCCGAGATGACCTGGGTGATGGCCGGCAGGCCCTCCAGCGTCGCGGGGATCTTGATCAGGCAGTTGGGCCGGTCCACGACCTTCCACAGCATGCGGGCCTGCTCGATCGACGGTTCGGTCTCGTGCGCGAGCCGGGGGTCGACCTCGATCGAGACGCGGCCGTCGTACCCGGCGGTCCGGTCGTAGATGGGACGCAGGATGTCGCACGCCTCGCGCACGTCGTCGGTGGTGGCTGCCACGACGGCGTCCTCGAGCGACGCCCCGGCCTTGGCGAGCTCGGCCATCTGCTCGGCGTAGTCGGCGCCCTTGGCGAGCGCGGCGGCGAAGATGGTCGGGTTGGTGGTCACTCCCACCACCGACTTCTCGTCGATGTTCTGCTGGAGGGCACCGGACTTGATGGCGCCCCGGGACAGGTCGTCGAGCCAGATGGAGACGCCGGCGGCGGAGAGGTCCTGCAGGTTCTTGTTCTGGGCCATGGGAAGATCCTTCTTCGAGATTCTGGGGGTCACTTGCGGGCAGCGGAGATGGAGTCGCGGGCGGCGGCGGCGACGGCCTCGGCGGTCACGCCGAACTCACGCATCAGGAGTGCGCCGTCGGCCGAGGCGCCGTAGTGGTCGATGCCGATGCTGCGTCCGGCGTCGCCCACGATGCCCGCCCAGCAGCCGGTCAGGCCGGCCTCGACCGAGACACGTGCCTTGACGTCGGACGGGAGCACGGATTCACGGTACGCCTCGTCCTGCTCGGCGAACCACTCGAGGCAGGGAGCCGAGACAACCCGTGCCTTGATGCCCTCGGCGGCCAGCTGTTCGCGGGCGGCCAGGGCGAGCTGCACCTCGGAACCCGTGCCGATGAGGATGACGTCCGGAACGCCACCCTCGGCCTCGGCCAGGACATACGCACCCTTGAGCGCGTTCTCGGCCGCAGCCAGCGTCTCGCCGCTCGCCGCGCCGTCGCCGCGGGCCGGGACCGGCAGGTTCTGGCGGGTGAGCACGATCGCCGTCGGGCGGTCGGTGTGCTCCAGTGCGCCGCGCCAGGCGATCGCCGTCTCGTTCGCGTCCGCGGGACGCACGATGTCGAGGTTCGGGATGGCCCGGTAGGCGGTGAGGTGTTCGATCGGCTGGTGGGTCGGGCCGTCCTCGCCCACGCCCACGGAGTCGTGGGTCCACACGAAGATCGACGGGATGTTCATGATGGCCGCGAGCCGGACAGCCGGGCGCATGTAGTCCGAGAACACGAAGAACGTGCCGCCGTAGGGGCGGGTGAGGCCGTGGAGCGTGATGCCGTTGACGATCGCGCCCATGCCGTGCTCGCGGATACCGAAGTGGAGGGTGCGGCCGTAGATGTTGCCCTGCCAGTCCTCGGACTGCCGGTCGGGGGGCAGGAAGGACGGCTGGCCCTTCATGGTGGTGTTGTTGGAGCCGGCGAGGTCGGCGGAGCCGCCCCACAACTCGGGAAGCGTGTCCGCCAGCGCGGTGAGCACGGTGCCGGACGCGGCGCGCGTGGCCACGGCCTTGCCCGCCTCGAACACGGGCAGCGCCTTCTCCCATCCCTCGGGCAGCTCGCGCTTCACCAGCCGGTCGAGCAGCGCGGCACGCTCCGGGTTGGCCTCCCGCCAGGCCGCGTAGGCCGCGTCCCACTCCGCGTGGGCGGCGGCGGCGCGTGCCGCGGCGTTGCTCCGGGTGGTCCCGACGACGTCGAGGGCGTAATCGAAGTGCACCTCCGGGTCGATGCCGAGCACCTGCTTCAGTCCGACGATCTCCTGGGCGCCGAGAGCGGAACCGTGCGCGGCGCCGGTGCCCTGCTTGGTGGGGCACGGCCAGGCCATGATGGTGGTGAGCCGGATGAACGACGGCTTGTCGGTGACGGCCTTCGCGGCCTGGATGGCGTCGTACAGCGCCTGGACGTTCTCCTCGTAGCCCGTGAAGCCGTTGGTCCAGTCCACGTGCTGGGTGTGCCAGCCGTAGGCCTCGTAGCGCTTCAGGACGTCCTCGTTGAAGGCGATGTTCGTGTCGTCCTCAATGGAGATGCGGTTGTCGTCCCACACCACGATGAGGTTGCCGAGGTGCTGCGTGCCTGCGAGGGAGCTGGCCTCCGAGCTGACGCCCTCCTCGAGGCAGCCCTCGCCGACGATCGCGTAGATGAAGTGGTCGAACGGCGACTCGCCCGGCGCGGCGTCGGGGTCCAGCAGGCCACGCTCCCGGCGGGACGCCATCGCCATGCCGACGGCGGAGGCGACGCCCTGACCGAGCGGGCCGGTGGTCATCTCGACACCCTTGGTGTGGCCGTACTCGGGGTGGCCGGGGGTCAGGGAGCCCCAGGTCCGCAGGGCCTTGAGGTCATCGAGCTCGAGGCCGTAGCCGGAGAGGAAGAGCTGGTTGTACAGCGTCATGGAGGAGTGACCGATGGACAGGACGAATCGGTCACGGCCGAGCCACCTGTCATCGGCGGGGTCATGCCGCATGACCTTGTGGAACAGCAGGTAGGCCAGCGGCGCCAGGGAGATCGCGGTGCCGGGATGGCCATTGCCGACCTTCTGCACGGCGTCGGCGGCCAGCGCGCGGGTGACATCGACGGCGCGCTTGTCGAAATCGGTCCATTCGAGTTGTGACGACATTGTCTGGTTCATCCTCGCTTCCGCCCCCGCGGGCGTCCTTGTCCGGGCTGCATGGCCACGACGGGCCCACACAGGACACTAGTCCGTCTCGGCGACATTCACACCGGGTTGCCACACGGATTGCGCGTCCGGGCAGATCAGGACCGGCTGAAACTCCCGGCCCGGGCCTGCGCAGGACAGCGCCCGGGGTTCCGGGGATAAAATGGCCCGACATCGCCAGTCCCCGAGGAGTCGCCATTTCCACGAAACCGGCAATCGGGTCCCCCTCCGCCGTCACCCCGGCCCCTCCCGCGGCCGGACGGGTGTCCAGGGTGCGGGCGTACATCGCCCTCATGAAGTTGCGTGTCGTGGAACTGCTGCTGATCACCACCGTTCCGACGATGATCCTCGCCGCGGGCGGCTGGCCCGGCTGGGGACTGGTGGCGGCCACCCTCGTCGGGGGTACCGCGGCCGCGGGGGCGGCCAACGCCTTCAACATGATCTACGACAGGGATATCGACGCCATCATGGGCCGGACGCGCAACCGGCCCCTGGTGACCGGTGCCCTCACCGTGCGGGAAGCGCTCGTCTTCGCCTCGCTCCTGGCCGTGGGGTCCGTGCTGTGGTTCGGGTTGCTCGTCAACTGGGTCGCGGCGTTCCTCACGGTGGGCGCGATCCTGCTGTACGTGGTCGGCTACACGATGCTGTTGAAGCGGCGCACCCCGCAGAACATCATCTGGGGTGGCACGGCGGGCTGCATGCCGACGCTCATCGGCTGGTCCGCGGTCACCGGCTCGGTCGCGTGGGAGCCGCTCATCCTGTTCGGCATCGTCTTCTTCTGGACGCCGCCCCACTACTGGCCGCTGTCGATGAAGTTCCGGCAGGACTACGCGCGGGCCGGGGTGCCCATGGCGCCGGTGGTCCAGAAGGACACCACGGTGGCCTGGCACATGATCGTGCACGCGGCCGCGATGGTGGTCCTCTCGCTTCTCCTCATTCCCGTCGCGGACATGGGGTGGGTCTACAGCCTGGTCGCCGTGGGGGCCGGGGCGGCGTTCCTCTGGTCCTGCGTCCAGCTCTATCGTCGCGCCCGTCACCCCGAGCGCGGCAAGCTGGCGGCGATGCGGGTGTTCCACGGCTCGATCACCTACCTGACGGTGCTGTTCGCCGCCGTCGCGGTCGATCCGTTCGTGTCCCTGCTGCTGGCGTGAACCGTCTCGACTCCCTCACGGCCGACTACCTCGCCCATCTGCGCGTCGAACGTGGCGTCTCCGGAAACACCCACGCCGCCTACCGGCGGGACCTGCGCCGCTACTGCACGTGGCTCGCCGGCCGGGGTATCACCGACCTGGCCGACGTGCCGGAGGGGCTCGTCCGGGACTTCCTGGCCGCCGTCCGCTCGGGAGACGACGGCGGGCGTCCCCTCGCGGCGTCGTCGGCGGGCCGCGCGCTGAGCGCCGTCCGGGGCCTGCACCGCTTCGCCGCCGCGGAGGGCCGCGTCCCCACGGATGTGGCGGCCGGAGTCCACCCGCCGGTGACGCGGCGGACGCTCCCCGACACGCTGACGATCGAGCAGGTGGACGCCCTCATCCGGGCTGCCGGCGCCACCGACGGACCGGTCGGACTGCGGGACACGGCCCTCCTCGAGGTCCTCTATGGCACGGGAGCCCGCATCTCGGAGGCCGTCACCCTCGCCCGCGACGATGTCGACCTCGACGCCCTCACGGTTCGCCTGTTCGGCAAGGGGTCCAGGACCCGGGTCCTGCCGCTCGGGAGCGCCGCGGCCACGGCTCTTGAGGCCTGGCTGGTTCGGGGGCGCCCCGTCCTCGCCGCCCGGGGGAGGGGGACGCCGGTGATCTTCCTGAACACGCTCGGCCGTCCGCTCTCCCGGCAGAGTGCGTGGGCGGTGGTCCAGGAGTGCGCGCGCCGGTCGGCACTTCCGGTGCACGTCTCCCCGCACACGCTGCGCCACTCGTTCGCCACCCACCTGCTGCAGGGCGGCGCCGACGTCCGTGTGGTGCAGGAACTGCTCGGTCACGCCTCGGTCTCCACCACGCAGATCTACACGCACGTCACCATCGACGCGATGCGGGAGACCTGGGCGATGGCCCATCCACGCGCCCGATAGGCTGACACGGGTGGACCTCTTCGACGCCGTCAGCACGAGCGCGGACGGCATCCCCGACCTCCCGGGCGCCCCGCTCGCCGTGCGCATGCGGCCCCGCACGATCGATGAGGTGATCGGCCAGGACCACCTGCTCCAGCCCGCGTCCCCGCTGCGGCGGCTCGTCGCGGGCGATGCCGCTCCGGCCGCCGTCATCCTCTGGGGACCGCCCGGAACCGGGAAGACGACCATCGCCTACCTGGTGGCCCGCACGGCGGGCCGCGCGTTCGTGGAGCTGTCGGCCGTGAGCGCCGGCGTCCGGCGCGCCGCCGCCTCGTGACCGGCGGGAGACAGACCGTGCTGTTCATCGACGAGGTGCACCGCTTCTCCCGGACGCAACAGGACACGCTCCTGCCCGCCGTCGAGAACCGCGTGGTGACCCTGGTGGCCGCAACCACCGAGAATCCGCACGTCAGCGTCATCTCCCCCCTGCTGTCGCGGTCGCTCCTGCTGACGCTGCGGCCCCTCGAGCCCCATCACCTCGCGGAGCTGGTCGACCGGGCCGTCGCCGACCCCCGGGGACTCGGGGGACGGGTGCGTCTGGCTGCCGGGGCCAGGGACCGGATCGTCCGCCTCGCCGGGGCGGACGCCAGGAAGGCGCTCACCATCCTCGAGGCGGCCGCCGACGGCGCGGAGGACGAGGTCACGGTGGCCGCCGTCGAGGCCGCGGCCGACGTCGCCGCCGTGCGGTACGACCGCGCCGGGGACCAGCACTACGACGTCGCCAGTGCCTTCATCAAGTCGATGCGGGGCTCCGACGTCGACGCCGCGCTCCACTACCTCGCGCGCATGGTGGTCGCGGGGGAGGACCCTCGCTTCATCGCCCGGCGCATCATGATCGCCGCGGCGGAGGACGTCGGGATGGCCGATCCGACCGCACTGCAGACCGCCGTGGCCGCCGCCCAGGCCGTCGCCCTCGTGGGGATGCCCGAGGCGCGGATCATCCTCGCCGAGGCGGTGGTCCACGTGGCGACGGCACCCAAGTCGAACGCCGCCTATCTCGCCATCGACGCCGCCATCGCGGACGTGCGCGCGGGCAGGGCGGGGCCGGTGCCCCCGCACCTGCGCGATGCGCACCACCCCGGGGCGCAGTCACTCGGGCACGGCGAGGGCTACCGCTACGCGCACGACGACCCACGGGGAGTCGTCGAACAGGAGTATCTTCCCGCCGAGCTGCGTGGCACCATCTACTACCGTCCGACCGCCCACGGCGGTGAGCGGCACCTCACGGACCGCGTGGACCGCATCAGGCGCATCCTCTCCGGGGGCGCCACCTGAGGGATGGTAGGATGGCGCGGTTGACTGCGCGAGTCGCAGCTCCTGGGGCCCTAGCCCACGAGAGACCGGCCCCACCCCGGTGGTTCCACCGGGCGTGACAGAGAGAAACGACAGGAAGAAGTGACACACCCATGGCAAACGCACGTGCGCGCCGCCAGATCCGGCAGTCCCGGGCCCTCGGGATCGCGCTGACCCCCAAGGCGGTCCGCTACTTCGAGAAGCGCCCGTACGGCCCCGGCGAGCACGGCCGCGCCCGGCGGCGCTCCGATTCGGACTACGCCGTCCGGCTCAAGGAGAAGCAGCGGCTCCGCGCCCAGTACGGGATCCGGGAGGCCCAGCTGCGTCGCGCCTTCGACGAGGCCCGCAAGGGCTCCGGGCTCACCGGTGAGAACCTCGTCGAACTCCTCGAGATGCGCCTGGACGCACTCGTGCTCCGGGCCGGCTTCGCCCGGACGATCGCCCAGGCGCGCCAGTTCGTGGTCCACCGCCACATTCTCGTGGACGGCAGGCTCGTGGACCGGCCCTCCTACCAGGTCAAGCCCGGCCAGGTCATTCAGGTCAAGCCCAAGAGCCAGGTCATGGACCCGTTCCAGGTGGCAGCGGCGGGCGCGCACCGCGCGGTGCTCGGCGAACTGCCCCCCTACCTTGACGTCTCCCTCGAGAAGCTCAGGGCCCAGCTCGTGCGCCGGCCCAAGCGCGAGGAGGTCCCGATCACCTGCGACGTGCAGCTCGTCGTGGAGCACTACTCCCGCTGACACGGCCGGTCACAGCCCTGGGTGCCCAGCGCCCGGGGCTGTGTCGGCTCCGGGCGGGTATCCTTGCGGAAGTCACTCAGGAGGGTCATGTCCATCGCCGATATCGCGGGCCTCATCGCCGCCGTCGCGTTCGCCGCAATCGCAGCGGACACGACCCACGCCTATTTCGAGGTTTGGACCCGGCTCCCGCGCGTGCGCCAGGTCTATGGCACGGGGCTCGCGAGCCTCGGGCAGGCGCTCACGGCGCTGGACCCCAGCCCGGAGGCGACGGCGGTGATGGTGGGATGCGAGTACGCGGCGGACCTCTGCCGCGACCAGGTGCGGCTGCAGACGCGCTACGCCGGCCCGATCGGCTGGTTCCGCAACCGCGAGGCGCTCGTGATCCCGGCCCCGCGTCCCGGTCAGCGCGAGGTGCTCTACTTCGTCGCCGGCGGTTTCCCCGAGGCCCCGACCCTACAGCAGGCGCTCGCCGCCGCCGACCTCGTGCAACGCTTCACCGGACCCGACGGCACCGTCGAGGCC
>JALHDK010000072.1:11714-12271 GCA_022838965.1 Actinomycetales bacterium
TCCGCGACACGATGCGGGTCCTGGGCACCACGCTCCCCAAGACCGTCGCGCGCGGCGAGACCCTCGCGATCGGCCTGATCTGGCAGGCGCCCGAGAGCTTCGACCGCGATGCGACCGACCCTCCCCGCTGGAGCGCCACCCTGGGCAACGGCGCCGGCGACCTCTGGAGCGAGACCGGCGGCATCCTGCCCTACGCCATCTGGGACTGGGCGCCGGGCGACGTCGTGATCCAGACCGTCGCACTGTCGGTGCCCGCCGAGGTGCCCCAGGGGGACTGGGTGCCTGAGATCACGCTCTACCGCCAGCACGGCGGGACCCTCGTCTACATCGACGCCGCCGGCGACCCGCGCCGCAGCCTGCGCCTCGACCCGGTGAGCGTGACCGGAGCCCCCACCGCGCCGCTCGCGCCGGGGCTGAGGCCGCTGGGCGCCGAGCAGGAGCTGGGGTTGGTCGCGATCGAGACCACCGCCGAGGTCGCCGCGGGCGGGGTACTGCTCACGACGGCCCGCTGGCAGGCGATCGCGGCCCCGGTCGAAGACTATGCGCTCGCGCTCACC
>JALHDK010000073.1 GCA_022838965.1 Actinomycetales bacterium
GCTCCAGCATGATTCCCCAGGCCGTCGTGGTCAGTGGCCGCACCGTGACCATGCTGGCGTCCTCCGGCATGCTCGTGGCGGTGGCCGCCACGAGCGCCACGGCGGGCCCGGTCGCCGCTCCCCGCGCCCAGCCCGCGGACGCCCGCCCCGCCGAGGTTTCCGTGAGCGCCGAGGCCCGCGCCCGGCTCCTCACCGCCCCGGTCGTGCGCGTCCCGGCCGACGTGGCGTGGGACTCCGTCGCCCTGACGGCGACGGCGAAGCCCGCGCCACCGCCGCCGCCCCCGGAGCCGCGGCCTGTCCCCCGCGTCGCCCGCACCAGCACGCGGCCCGCGACGCCCGCCACCACCACACGGACCGCCGCCCCGGCCCCCGCCCCCGTCCGGAAGCCGGCGCCGGCCCCGTTGGCGTCGTCGAGCGCGATCGTCAACTTCGCCCGGCAGTTCATCGGCACTCCGTACGTGTACGGCGGCACCACCCCCGCGGGCTTCGACTGCTCGGGCTTCACCCAGTACGTGTACGCCCACTTCGGGATCTCGCTGCCCCGGACCTCCAGCGCCCAGGGCAGCGTCGGGGTGCGGGTCTCGGCAGCGGAGGCCCAGCCCGGCGACCTCGTCTGGGCCCCCGGTCACGTGGGGATCTACACGGGCAACGGCAACCACATCGCCGCCCGCAATCCGGGCACGCCGCTCTACGAGGGCCCGCTCTACATGACCAACCCGGTCTTCATCCGGGTGACGGGATAACGGATCGTCCCATCTGCGGGGTGGGCTAACCTCACCAGTGGCGGTGAGGTCGGCCTACCCGCAGAAGGAGCCCCAGGATGAGCTGGACAGACCATGTGATCTGGTGGCACGTGTACCCGTTGCGGTTCGTGGACGCCGAACCCCGGTACACGTCCCAGGTCACACACCGTTTCGGACGCCTGGTGAACTGGCTGGACTACGCCCTCGAACTCGGCACCAACGGCCTGCTGCTCGCCCCCATCTTCGCCTCCGTCTCGCACGGCTACGACACGCTGGACCACTTCCGCATCGACCCGCGGCTCGGGGACGACGCCGACTTCGACGAGTTCCTGCGGCAGGCGAAGTCGCGGGGGTTCCGGGTGGTCCTCGACGGCGTGTTCAACCACCTGAGCGAGGACCACGAGATCGTGCGGCGCGCGCGGGCGGCAGGACCCGACTCCGAGGCGGGCCGCTGGCTGAAGTGGGAGCACGGGAGCCCGCGGTGTTTCGAGGGCAACTTCGATCTCGTGGAGCTGAACTTCAGCCACCCGCCGGTCCAGGACTACGTGGTGCAGGTGATGACCCACTGGCTGGCACGCGGGATCGACGGCTGGCGGCTGGACGCCGCTTTCGCCACGGGCGACGCTGTCTGGCGTCCGATCCTCGACCGGGTGCGGGCCGGGTACCCGGAGATGTGGATCGTGGCCGAGCTGATCCAGGCGGACTACGTCACCTTCGTGGAGCGATCCGGCGTGGACTCGGTGACGCAGTACGAGCTGTGGAAGGCCATCTGGAGCTGCCGGCACGCCGAGTTCACCGCCCACTTCCGACCGCAGACCTTCCTCGGGAACCACGACACCACCCGCATCGCCACCAAGCTCACCGACCCCCGTCACCTGCCACTCGCCGTGGCCCTGCTGATGACGCTGCCGGGCATCCCGTCGATCTACTCCGGCGACGAACAGGGCTTCACCGGCGAGAAGCTCAACCAGCCGCACGGCGACGACGCCGTCCGACCCCCGTTCCCGGCCACGCCCGCGGAACTCCTCCCCTACGGCGCGACGACGTTCGCGACGTACCAGCGGCTGTTGGCGCTGCGCCGTCGCCATCCGTGGCTCGTGGACGCCACGATCACCATCGCGGACCTCAGCAACGAGACGATGCGTCTCCAGCTGAGTGGCGAGGGTCACTCGCTGACGCTCGCGCTCAACGTCTCCGACACGCCCGTGGTGCTGGGGGGCCTGCGGGTGGGGCCCCACGACCACATGATCGCGGAGGGCCTCAACGGCTAGGCTCGGCGCTCATGTCGTGGTTGGTTCTTGTGGTGTCGGGCATGTTCGAGGCGGTGTGGGCGGTCGCCCTGAGCCGGTCCGAGGGGTTCACGCGGCTCGTGCCGTCCGTGGTCTTCGTGGTGGCACTGGTGATCAGCATGGGCGGGCTCGCCTGGGCGATGAAGGAGCTGCCGGTCGGCACGTCCTACGCCGTGTGGGTGGCGATCGGTGCGGTGCTCGCCGTCGTGTACTCCATGGCCACGGGCCAGGAGCCCGTCACGGTGCTCCGGGTGCTGTTCCTCGCGATGATCGTCGGAGGTGTGGTGGGGCTCCGACTGACGGAGTGAGCCTCCGCTCGCACGGAGTGAGCCTCCGCTCGCGGGGTGACCGGCGGCCGCGGGGTGACCGGCGCGGGGTGGCCGGGTGTGCGGCGGCCCGTGGGGGAGGAATCAGGGCCGCCGGGCGAGCTCCGCTAGCGCCTCGCTCACCTCTCCGGCGCTGAAGCGCGCCGGGTCGAAGCCTGCGAGGCCCTCCGGGTCCATCCCCCACATGGTTGCGAGCCACTCCAGCGAGGACTCGTGCTCGGCGTGCGTGGGGTCGGCCAGCGCCGCGAGGAGTTCCTGCCAGCCCCAGACGCCGCCGCAGTCGTCGGGTGGCGCCGCGCGGCGCCCGCCCGTGCAGCGCGGGTAGCTCGTGCCGGCCTCCGAGGGGAGGAGCTTCTCCACCAGGATGACGTGCTCCCAGTTGTCCCCGAAGTCGTACGTGTAGGTGAGCTTCCCGCCCACCGGCGCCACCTTGAGGAGTTTGACACCCCGTTCCGACCGGTACCCCAGCTCGGGCTCCGGGATGCCGTAGACCTCGTCCGCGGTCTCGAAGCAGTGGAGGTGCCAGCCACCCCAGTCGAATGCCACCTGCAGCACCTCGTGGAGCTTGTCCAGGGTGATGGTCGCGGGCACCTCGAGACGGCGCCAGATCGGCGGCTTGGAGCCCTTCAGCGTCACCTTGAGCTGCAGGATCTCGCGCGGGCGCCTCTGCCGCGGTTTCGGGGTCGGCTGGGGTGCCCGACCGGTGCCCGGGTGGCCCGCGGCCGTCCCGGCGTCACGTGGGGCGGCGTCGTCGTCGGCCGGCAGGGTGAGCCGGGCCCCGAGAAGGTGCGCAAGACCGGTGACGCCGTCCGCCTGGTCGAGGTCTCCGGGGCATGGCTCGTGGTGCACGGCCTCCAGCAGCGCGGCGCGGGCCTCGCTCCAGGACACCTCGTCAAGCACCGTGCCGGGGGTCCGGGACGCCTCGCGCCGGATCCAGGTCCAGGCCTTGTCCGGGTCCTCGGCGACGTAACTGTCCTTGATGCCGCCGCCCAGCTCGTGATCGATCAGCACGGAGAGCACGTGCCGGCGGCGGCCGTAGGCGAACACCATGTGGAGCGATTCCTGGCTGCCGTGGATGTCGCCGAACCGCCAGGCCCGCTCGAAGGTCGGTCGCCCGATGGTCCGGGCCCAGACCGGATCGGGAACGCCGGATGCGGCGATCTCGTCCGCCGCGGCCGTGATCTCGACGGCGAAGTCTTCGGTCGCGAAGGTTGCCAGCGTGCGCAGGACCGCGAGGGCCTCGGGTGTGCGCTGCGCGGCGGTGTAGTGGACGAGGAGCGCGAAGAGGGCATCGAACGGCTCGGCCTGCGTGGGCTCCCCGACCTCGGAAACGGCGGGCTCCCCGACCTCGGACACGGCGGGCTCCCCGAACTCGGCCGCCACCTCGGCGAGTTCCTCCTCGAGGTCACCGAGCAGCTCACTGGCGTGCATCTCGGCATCCAGCGGCCAGCGTGCTGCTGCGATACCGTCGGCCAGAGCCGCGACAAGTGAGGCGAGCAGGTCCTCCAGGTCCGGGGTCTCGTCGTCCTCCGGCGCGGGGGACTCGGCGGAGGGTGGTGCGGGTGTCGGTCCGGGGGACTCGGCGGAGGGTGGTGCGGGTGTCGGTCCGGGCTGGTGCGTGGGTTCCGGGTCGGCCGCAGCCGCCGCGAAGTCCGTTCCCCCCCACCACGCGCAGGCGCCGATCACCCCGTGGTTCATTCCGTCGTGTCGCCATGGGCTTGATTGTGTCAGGATGCGGCGGCGGATGACGATTGCGACCGGTCGGCGCCGGTGAACACCTGAACACCTTCCTCCCGGGAGGGTTTGTTCGGGTGGGGGTGGGTGTTTCCTCCCGGGAAGCGGGACAATGACGGGGTGACCGAACCCAGGGCGATCTTCCTCGACTTCGACGGCACCTACGCGGACGCGGGCGTGGTTCCCCGCGGACATGTCGCGGCCGTCCGGGCAGCGCGGGCGGCGGGCAACATGGTGTTGTTGTGCACCGGACGGCCCAAGGCGATGCTGACGGACCACGTCCTGGAGGCCGGATTCGACGGAATCGTGGCAGCCGCAGGCGGCTACGTCGAGGTGGCGGGGGAGGTGCTGGTGGACACCCGCTTCCCGGCGGGGCTGGCCGCCGCCACGATCCGTGTCCTCGATGCCCACGACGTGGCCTATCTTCTCGAGGCCCCGGAGGCTGTCTACGGACGCCCCGGCGTCGCGGAACGGCTCGCGGCCGTGCTCGTGGATCACTTCGCGGACCCACCGGGACAGGGTGGACCGCAGGACATCCTCGCGAAGCTGGAGACGTCGGAGGATCTGTCCGGCGTGTCCTTCGGAAAGGTCACCTTCTTCGACTCCCCGGTTGCGGGTGCGGTGCTCGCGGCGGAGATCGGTGAGGGGATCGGCCTTCTGCCGAGCTCCATCCACGGACTGGGTGACTCCGCCGGCGAGCTCCACCTTCCCGGCGTGCACAAGGCGGGGGGTATGGCCGTGGTCGCCGAACGCTTCGGACTCGAGCGCCGCCAGCTGGTCGCCTTCGGGGACGGCCTGAACGACGTCGAGATGCTCGAATACGCGGGGCTCGGGGTGGCGATCGAGGGATCGCATCCCGACGTCGTCGCGGTGGCCGACCACATGGCTGCCGGTCCCGAGCGGGAGGGTCTGCTGGCGGCGTTCGTCGAGCTCGGACTCGCCGGTCGTCGCGAGGCGGCAGAGGATCGTGGCTAACCTGGTGAGGTGGGGCGACGCGACTGGGATGACGCGGAGATCAAGGCCACGCTCGACGCCTACTTCCGGCTGCTCGAGGCGGAGCTGGCCGACGCGCCGTTGCAGAAGTCGACGGAGAACGCCCGGGTCCGGGAAACCGTGAACCGGAGCCGGGGGGCGGTCGAGTTCAAGTTCCAGAACGTCAGTGCCGTTCTTCGTGACCTCCATGTCTACTGGGTGGAGGGATACAAACCACGGGGCAACTACCAGGGCGCGCTGCGTGACGCGGTCATCGAACGACTCGCCGCCGATTCGAGGATTGAGGAATCCATGCTCAAGCGCCTGGAAGAGCCTCTCGACGAGCGGATCGCGGCAGACATCCAGTGGGACCTGACGAGCCCACCTTCCATCCCGATGGCCCCCGCTCTCGACAGGAAGATCCGCAGGGCCGTCAAACACGACTTCGTGGCACTCGAAGCGCGGCGCCGGGATCTGGGACTCGCCGGCGAGGAAGCGGTGGTGCGCTGGGAGAGGGAACGCCTGGAACGGGCCGGGTACCCTCGGCTGGCCCGCCGGGTTCGCCACGTATCGGTCGATGAGGGCGATGGTCTGGGCTACGACATCCTGTCCTTCGATCCGGGAGGCGAGGAGAGGTTCATCGAGGTCAAGACCACCCGGCAGGGTGTGGAGTGGCCATTCCTGGTGTCGCGGAACGAAGTGGAGTTCAGCTCGGAGGAAGCGGACCGGTTCTCCCTCTACAGGGTCTTCGACTTCGGGAAGGCTCCCCGCGCGGGCGAACGGCGCCACCTTGGCCTCTACGTCCTCCCGGGCTCCCTGGAGCGCACCTGTTCCCTCCGCCCCGAGGTGTACCAGGGGCTCCCGAGGTAGCGGCAGCCACCGGCCGTCGCGAGCCGATCGTCCCGGCTCTCCGGCGGGTCGTCCGGGAGCGTCACCCCAACTCGGCCGACTCCTCGTCGGGTGCCCCGTCGCCGGCCTCGTGCTCGTCGTCGCCCTCGACCAGCTCGCCCTCCCACGCCTCGCGGCCCTCGTGGATGGCGAACGCAGCGATGACGAACGCGGCCACGGGGTCGAGCCACGCGGCCCCCGTGAGCTGGAACAGGCCCACCCCGAGCAGCGTGGACGCGGAGAGCATCACGCAGATCCGCGTCTCGGCGGCGTCCGCGAGGATCAGCGGATCCCCGCCGAGAGCGATCCCCACCCGGCGCTTGGCCGCCGCCAGCAGCGGCATCACAATCAGCGAGGCCACCAGGATCCCGATCGCCAGCGGCGAGGAGTCCGGGGTCTCGCCCCGCACCAGGCTGCGGATCCCCTCGAACGTCACGTACGCGGCGAGGAGGAAGAACGTCACCGCCACGAGCCGCAGCGACCGGCGCTCCCTGCGCTCGTCGAAGGTCCCGTCACCCCGCAGCCGCGCGGACAGCCGCATCGCCACCAGCACCGCCGCCATGGACTCGATCGCGGAGTCCACCCCGAACCCCACCACCGACACGAGGCCTGCCATCAGGCCGGCGGTGATCGCGATCGCCCCTTCGGCCACGTTGTACGCGACCGTGAACTGGGCGAGCCTCAGGCCGCGGCGGGTGAGCTGCTCCCGGGATTCCTTCACGTCCGCTTCCCTCACGTCCCCGCGATCACCTCCCGCCGGCGCAGCCCTGCGAGCCCCAGCCCCACGCCCGCCGCGGCGAGCAGCGTCAGCCAGACCACCGGTGCGAGAGCGAAGTCCTCTACCGGCATCTGGGCGAGGTGGCTGAAGGGCGAGAGGTTCTGGAGCCAGTCGGGGAAGTCGAGCAGACCCACAAACACCCCCACGAAGACGATCACGCCCACGAGCGCCCAGCCCACGATCGCCAGCACCTGGGGCACCCACCCGAACACGAGGGCGCTCACGCCCACCACCACCCACACGCCCGGCACCATGTTCAGGTGCGCCCACAGGCTGTCGGCGACGGCGCCCCAGTCCCCGGTCACCGCGCCGATCGCGAGTCCCGTGACCACTCCCGTGACCGCCATGATCAGCGCCCCACCGAGTGCGACGACGCCGACGTGCGACCCGGCCCACGCGAGCCGGCTCGTGGGGGTGGCGAGGATCGCCTCGGCGCGCCCGCGCGCCTCCTCCACCAGCAGTCCCTGGACCGCGAACACCACGTACGCCGCGGTGACGTACCCGCTGAAGGACGCCAGGAACGTCAGGTACCCCGCCGCCAGGCCCTCGGCGCCGCCCATCATCTCCACGAGCACCGGCGGCATGTCCCCGGCGGCGTCGAGCATGGCCTGCGCGAAGGCCCCGTCGATCACGCCGAAGGTCGCAACCACCGTCCCCCAGCCCACCAGCGCGCCCCGCTGGAGGCGCGCCGCCAGGCCGACGGGGGTGCCGAGCCACGCGGGCGCGTCCACCCGGCCGCCTCGCACCGCGAGCAGGCCGGCCCCGAAGTCCCGCCGCTCCTGCAGCACGTACGCGGCGGGAATGGTCGCCGCGGCGAGCAGTGCGAGCAGGCCGGCGGGCCACCAGCGGTCGTACACGAAGGGTGCGGTCTGCGTCGCCCAGCCGAGTGGCGACGCCCAGGACAGCGCGCTGCCGCCCACCGCCGCCATGTCGCCCAGCGCCCGCAACAGGAACGCGACGCCGAGGACGCCGCCCGCCAACCCGGCGGCTGCCCGCGAGTTCGCGCTGAGCTGCACCGTCACCGCCGTGACGCCCGCGAACGCCATCCCGACGAGGCCCATCGCCACGCCCACCAGCATCGAGCCGGCGGCGGCGTACCCGTTGGCGATCCCGAGCGCGGCCACCACCATCGCGGCCGCCGCGTTCGCGATCGCTGCCACGATCAGGGCCGCGGTCAGGGGCGCGTGCCGCCCGACGACGTTCGCCCGCACCACCTCGGCCCGGCCGCTCTGCTCCTCGGCTCGCGTGTGCCGCGCGACGAGGAGGATGTTCATCAGAGCCGCGAGGATGTGCAGGTACAGGGCGTAGCCGCCCGCGAAGAAGCGTTCGTAGGTGACCGCGTCCATCCCGAACGCGGGACCCACCCACATGCGTCCCACAGGGGAGTCGAACAGGATCGCCGCGCCCGCGAGATCCTCCGGGGTGGGAGCGAGCTGGGGCAGCGCGGTCCCGATGTAGACCATGTACAGGCCCAGACCCCCCACCCAGAGCGGGAGCTTCAGCCGGTCGCGCCGCAGGAGGAAGCGGACCATCGTGCTGGTCCCGGTGGTGGTGTCGCGGCTGCGCGTCACCTCACGCCACCCCGCCGACGGGTCGCCAGGTCGTCGCCGTAGTGTCGCATGAGGAGCTGCTCGAGCGTGGGCGGGTGGGCCTGGATGGAGCGGACGCCGAGCGTGGCGAGCTCCCGCATGACGGGCTCGACGCGGTCGCCGTCGACCTCGAACGTCACGAAACCGCCGTCGTCGCGGCGCAGCCCGTGGACGCCGGGCAGCGTGGCCAGCGCATCGGCGGGCCCGGCGAGGTCGACGACGACGGTCGTGCGGGTCATGTGGCGGAGGTCCCGCAGCGTCCCCGTCTCCACGATCCGGCCCTCGCGGATGATCGAGATCGTGTCGGCGAGCACTTCGACTTGGGCGAGGATGTGCGAGGACAGCAGCACGGTGGTGCCGGCGTCGCGCACCTCGCGGATCGCCTGCTGGAAGACGAGTTCCATGAGCGGGTCGAGGCCGGCGGTGGGTTCGTCGAGGAGCAGCAGTTCGACGTCGGAGATGAGCGCGGAGATGAGCGCCACCTTCTGCCGGTTGCCCTTGGAGTAGGTGCGGGCCTTCCTGGACGGGTCGAGGTCGAAGCGCTGGCAGAGGTCGTCCTTGCGCTGCTTGTCGAGGCGGCCGCGGAGACGGGCGAGCAGGTCGATGACCTCGCCGCCGGTGAGGTTGGGCCACAGCTCGACGTCGCCGGGCACGTACGCGAGCCGTCGGTGCAGCTCGACGGCGTTGTCCCACGGGTCGGCGCCGAACAGGCGGACCGTGCCGCCGTCCGCGCGCAGCAGGCCGAGCAGGACGCGCATCGTGGTGGACTTCCCGGCCCCGTTAGGGCCGAGGAAGCCGTGCACCTGCCCGGCGCGGACCGTCATGTCCAGGCCGTCGAGGGCGCGCACGCTCCCGAACGTCTTGACGAGTCCCACCGACTCGATGACCTCATTCATGGTTCTCCCCCGTCCCGGGCGTGCGTCCACCGCCGCCGCGCAGGTCAGTTGTCGCCGCCCGGCTTCCTGTCCTTCCAGGTCGGCGGCACGGGCGCGTTCAGTTTGTAGCGCACTCCGACCATCCGGATCGCGAAGCACACCGAGGCCGCCAGCACCGCACCCGGGACTCCGAAGAGCTCGTGGTTGGCCGTCAGCACGGCGATCGTCGCGCCGATCAGGGCCGGCACCGCGTAGAGGCCACTGGTGAGGATGGAGGGCACGTCCTGGATGAGCATGTCGCGGATCGTGCCACCACCCACCGCGGTGACGGCGCCGAGGATGATGGCGGGCGCCGCCATCAGTCCGAAGTCGAGGGCCTTCTGGGCGCCCACCACGCAGAAGAGGCTGAGTCCGATGGCGTCGAGCAGCACGATCGCCTTGTAGAGGATCCGGATCGGCCGGCTGATGAAGAAGGCGATCACTCCGCCCGCCGTGGCGACCGCGAGGTAGTACCAGTACTGGAAGGCCGCCGGCGGGAGGGCCCCGATCAGGACATCACGCAGCATGCCACCGCCGGTGGCCGTAATGATTCCTAGGGCGAGGATACCCACCACGTCCAGGCGGACCTTCCGGGCCGCGGTCAGGGCTCCGTTGAGCGCGAAGGCGAACGTGCCGAGGAGATCGAGCGCCAGGACGAGGTCCGCGGTTGACACGGGATGATCCTCGCACGATCCGGCAGGTGGGCGAACCCGTTCACGGGCGCGTCGCAGCACGTCCGCGCGCGGCGGTGAACGGGTTCGCGCCGGGTCAGGCCCTCTGGAAGCGGACCCGCCAGGCCTCGGGCCCCCGCTCCAGGTACTCGGTGCGGAAGGAGTCCCCGTAGCGCTCGGCTACCTGCGCCATGAGTGGTTTGGGATCGTGGGGCGCCACCAGCACCATGCCATGGCCGGGTGCCACGGCTTCCAGGGCACCAAAGATGGCACCGTGGCGAATGGTCGGCGGGATCTGGCGGGCGTCAAGCTCGGGGTCAGTGACGGCGGACCGGCCGCACGAGCAGCCTTCGCCTGCGCGGACGGTCGCTCCGAAGGACAGGTTCGATTTCACCATTGGGGCACGGTATCAAACGTGGTCAGCGGTCATCGAGCCGGGCTGCCGCGGCTACGGCCTCGGTGGCAGACCGCAGCGCCGCCGCGACCGGGCCGGGAAGACGGTCGGCGCGCTCCAGCTCGTCGAAAGGGACGACGAGGCTTCCGGCCAGCAATACCCGCACCTGGGTCCGCGCCCGCTGCCCGGGGAACGCGGCGCAGGCGCTGAGCGCGAGAAGCATCAACGCGAGCAGCAAAAGGGATCGTTTCTTCATTGTTGTTTCGGCCGGCCGGGGCGTCCGGCGCCTCGAACGCCCTCGCCGTCCCATCCCCTGTTCACGGCAGGTCAATTTCGATGGTCTCGACGCCGCCGATCCAGCTCGCTTTTTCCAGGTCGGGGCCGACCAGGCGCAACGGCCAGTATTTTTCCGGCAGCGGCGCTCCGTTCAGCCGATAGGCGAGGAAGATTTTGTTATTGCGCGCGATCGGGGCGCTTTCCAGCGTGATGCTGTAGCCGTCGCTGGCGATCAGATGAATCTCGTAGCCGGCCGCAGCCAG
>JALHDK010000327.1 GCA_022838965.1 Actinomycetales bacterium
ATCCCTCCACGCGCATCCTGGGCTTCACAGCGGAGGTCTTCGGTGACGATGAGCACTAGCTCCATAGCACGGTACACGGCGCGTCATGCCCTGCTGCTGGTCTCGGCGCTGGCGGCGCTTGCCTCGACGGCGAGCGCCCAGGAGCCACTCGATCCCCTGCGCGCATCCCTGGCGCGGCTATCCGACGTCGGCTGCTTCCGCATCGCCTTCGATGGCGCGTTCGAGCAGCAGGGCGAGCGGCTCAGCGAGATACATGCTGACGGCGCCCTCGCGGGCGGGACAACCTACGAGATTGACTCGACCTTCAACCTCATCGGCGAGGTGAACGTCCTCCGGGTCGTCCGCATCGGCGACCGGCAGTGGGAGTGGGAGGACGCCGGGACGGGCTGGCGCGCCACTCAGCCCGGCGGGGACATGATCTCCCAGTCCGTGGCCGGCCTCATCAGTAGCCTCTCCGAGGTCCGCGATGTGACCGAGGGCGCGATCCAAGCATTGGACGGCGCGGAGTGCCGCGGCTACAACTTCGTGCTCCCCCCCGGCGTGGCCACCATCCAGGGGCTGGCCGTGGAGGGTCGGGGGACCTTATGGGTCCGGCAGGCCGACGGCCTGCCCGTTCAGCTCGACCTGACGATCGCCACGCCGATCGGATCGACGGGCAAGGCCACCGTAGTGCTCTCCGACCATGGCGTACCGGTGGAGATCGTGCCCCCGGGCCTGGGAGGCGCCCCAGCCGACGGCGGCGCGCCGCTGCGCGGCGGCACTCTCACAGCCGCCATGGAGGACCGCGAGGCGGTCCACTGGACCCTCGAGGCCAGCGGCGAGGGTGAGGCCGTCGTTGCGAGCATCCTCCCCGCCGGCGCGGCCTCCACAGCGCTCGATGTCTACATCCTTCCCGGGCGCCCGGCTGCCGTCGCGAGACTCCGCGCGGGCGACAAGATCCTCGGCGAGATGATCGTCGACCGCGACGTGATGTGCGAGTACTTCATCCCGCCCGAGGGCGACGAGGAGCCCGAGTGGACCTGCCAGCAGATCGATCCCAGCGACGGTGAGGCGCCGTGGAGGCTCCACACGCAGATCCTCGAGCAGGCCGTCGGCGACCGGCCCCTCGTGCCCGACCCCGCGGCCCCTGCTGACGGGTTCCAATGGTACCGGTTCGACCCGGCCGAGGGAGGCATGTCCGGGCTGTTCATCCCCCTCGTGCGCGAGGAGCTCCTCGCGAGCGAGTCCGAGATGACGGGCCAGGTACAGCTCGGGATGCCCTTCAGCGAGCTGCGCGGGATCCGGCTCACCATACAGGGCCTTACAGCCGCGGGGGAGAAGCTCGCGGCGACGGAGAGCTACCGCTTCTCGTACGAGTTGACCGATCAGGAGCGGGCCGATCTCGAGCGGGCCTTCGCCGAGGCTCGGGCGCGAGTCGACGCTCAGACCCTCGGACGGCAGGCGCGAGGCGCGGAGCTCGCCGGGCTACTCGAACAGGTGGCCCGCGAATGTGCCTGGACCATCGACGACGCGGATGCGCTACGGATCAAGCTCAGCCGGCTGGAACGCGCCGAGGGCGTCCTCGCCGCCTGGGTTCTGGGCGCCGATGGCGGCGTGCTCGCGGCCGTGGGCGAGGATGGCGGACGCCCGCCGGCCATCGAGGCCCTTGGCGAGTACCGCGAGGGATCGCCCACG
>JALHDK010000328.1 GCA_022838965.1 Actinomycetales bacterium
TCGTCAAGCTGCGCCACCTATGGCAATCCAATCGAAATTCCCATGACGGAAAATCATCCTCAAGTGCCGATTAATCCCTATGGTAGAACGAAACTGATGTCCGAGGACATTTTGAAAGATTTCGATCAGGCTTACGGAATCCGCCACGTCTGTTTGCGCTATTTCAATGCGGCAGGCGCAGACCCGGATGCGGAGATCGGGGAATGGCATGAACCGGAAACCCATTTAATCCCCCTTGTCCTGCAGGTTGCCGCCGGCCGGCGTGACTACATCCAGGTATTTGGGACGGATTACGATACTCCGGACGGGACATGCGTGCGCGACTACGTCGACGTGAGGGACCTGGCCGAGGCGCACATCCTCGCCCTCGCCTGCGCCGGCGAGCGGACATACAACCTCGGCGACGGCAGGGGGTTCTCCGTGCGCGAGGTCGTGGAGGCGGCGCGCCGGGTCACGGGGCGGGCGATCGCGGAGGAGGCGGCCCCCCGCCGTCCCGGAGACCCGGCCGTGCTCATCGCCGGCGCGGACCGGATACGGCGCGAACTCGGCTGGGTTCCCCGCCGGACCGGCCTCGACGAGATCATAGGGAGCGCGTGGGAGTGGATGCGGCGCAACCCGGACGGGTACCGGGGGTAGAAGGGAAGGCCTCATGCCGAACGGGCGGACCGGGCGGTTTTTCACGGATATCTGGAGAAGCGCCTCCGACATGCGCTTCTACGGAGAGGCGGCCGCCCGCCCGTTCGGGGCGGCGTTGAGGCATCTCGCCAAGGTGGCGCTCCTTCTCGGCGCGGTCCTCGCCGCGCAACGCGAGGAACGCACGATCGACGAGGAGCGGCTGACCACTTGGATGTACGAGCACCTGCGGGTCATCGCGATCCCGGTCGCGGACGCCGACGCCCTCGACCAGCTCGAGACCCGCGTACTCGGCGCGCTCGATCCGCCACTCAATTTGGCGAAGATGCCGCGGACACCCGTCCGCGACCGGCTGACGGACTTGCGGCGCAGAATCACATAACAGGGTCAGGTCGCCGCCGACCGTCAACGCAGCTCCCTGAACGCGGCATGGTCGGACGTAACGCGATCACAGCGGCAGTTGAGTGCGTCACTGGCCGTAGGAGAAGCGGAGGTCAGCGAACAGCAGGTGGTTGAGTCGTCTCCGCATGTGTCCGAGCTTGCTGGCGTCGGGTTCCTCGTCGGGCGTCGACAGGATGAACCGCAGCAGCGTGCCGCCGTCCTTGGGGCTGAGCTCGAGGTCCACGAGGTCGTTGGGCCGCGATGGCCACAGGGAGCTCCACTGGACACGGTGCGGCTCGTGACTGCTGAGGATGACGGGTGGCACCTCGTCGTCCAGGAGCACCAACCAGGGACGCGCACCGGGAAGTCCTGGGTGTGTCAGGGAGGTGAACACGACGTGCGGCGGCGCCGGCAATTGTCGGGTCCTATCTCCCAGGATCTGCATGGGGCAAGGCTAGACAAGGGTCCGTGAGCGTCGCGCGAAAGCTCGCTTCTCGGCAGAGTCGAGCACACCCGATGGGCGCCCAAGGGGATGAGGGCCGCTTGGCCGCTTGCTCGGAAGGGCCGCTTGGCCGCTTGCTCGGACGTCCAACAGGGTGTGGCTCCTAAGGGCGGATCCGGGCGTCTCTGCTGGCAGGTCTGGGCGTTCAGCCCG
>JALHDK010000329.1 GCA_022838965.1 Actinomycetales bacterium
GAGGAATTTCTCGAGATCGAAGACGGGGAGGGACGGAAGGCGTTTCTGTCCCTCGACGTCACTCTCCTGGACCGGTCCCGAGGGGAGACCGCTCGCGGCGTGATCTTTCAGAAGGCATATCGCGCCCTCGAGCCGCTCGAGACCCATTCGCCGGCCGCTTTCGCCCGCGCCATGAGCCGGGCCATGGAACAGGTTTCCCGGCAAATGACGTCCGATGTATACGGCGCCATGGAGAAAGCCGACCACGCGAACCCCTGCGGCGAGGGTGCGGCTCCCGGGCACTGAACCCGCCCTCCATCCTGCCCTGAAGACCTCCGGGGTCGATATGGATGAATGGTCCTCACATTTCTGGAGCATTCCCCCTGAGGCACTCCTCGATCGCCTCGGAGCGACCCGCGACGGGCTTTCATCCCGGGAAGCGACGGAGCGCCTTGACCGCCACGGACTTGAAGGTGCCGCGGATCTTGTTCACGACGAGGGTGGCGAGCGCCTCGCCCTCGACGTCCTCGGCAATGATCAGCAGGGGCTTGCCGGACTGGATGACCTTCTCCAGCAGCGGCAGCATGTCCTTGACGTTGGAGATCTTGGACTCCACGAGCAGGATGTACGGGTCCTCGAGGACGGCCTCCTGACGCTCGGGGTCGGTGACGAAGTACGCGGACAGGAAGCCCTTGTCGAAGCGCATGCCCTCGGTCAGTTCGAGCTCGAGGCCGAGCGCGTTGGACTCCTCGACCGTGACGACGCCCTCCTTGCCGACCTTGTCCAGCGCCTCGGCGATGAGCTCGCCGATGGTGGTGTCGCCCGCCGAGATGGCGGCGGTCGCTGCGATCTCCTCCTTGGTCTCGACCTCCTTGGCAGAGGCGAGCAGGCGCTCGGTCACGGCCTCGACGGCCTTCTCGATGCCGCGCTTCAGGGCGATCGGGTTGGCGCCGGCGGCGACGTTGCGCAGGCCTTCGCGCACGAGGGCCTGGGCGAGGACGGTGGCGGTCGTGGTGCCGTCGCCCGCGACGTCGTCCGTCTTCTTGGCGACCTCCTTCACCAGTTCGGCGCCGATCTTCTCGAAGGGCTCGTCCAGCTCGATCTCCTTGGCGATGGACACGCCGTCGTTGGTGATCGTGGGGGCGCCCCACTTCTTCTCAAGGACAACGTTGCGGCCGCGGGGGCCCAGCGTCACCTTGACGGTGTCAGCGAGGGTGTTGAGGCCCCGCTCCATTGCACGGCGGGCCTCCTCATCGAAGGCGATGATCTTTGCCATGAGGTGTGTCTTTCCTCCGGGTCGGGTGGCTCGTCGGTGCCCGCGACGGACGACGATCCCGCGGCGTTCTGGTCACGCCGAGGGGGACGCCTCACCGCCGAGCCGATAGCGTGGTTATCACTCTCACGGTGAGAGTGCTAATGCGATCTTGGCACTCCCGGGAGGTGAGTGCAAGCCGCTCCCGGTGCGGCGCGTCCCGACACGGGGCCGGAAGGGGGTCCCGCCCGGCCGGCCGCTGCGGGAGACTGGGGCATGGCCGAGCACACCACACTGACCTTCCTGGGCGCCGCGCGCACCGTCACGGGATCCAAGTTCCTCGTGGAGCGCGACGGCGTCCGCATCCTGGTGGACTGCGGGCTCTTCCAGGGGGAGAAGCAGTGGCGGGAGCGGAACTGGGAGCCCTTCCCCGT
>JALHDK010000330.1 GCA_022838965.1 Actinomycetales bacterium
TTTAGGTTTAACTAAATCTGATATAGGGCTTAGTAATGTTGACGACCTACAGCAAATGCCTAAAAGTTACCTTGATACAGACGCAACTTTAGCGGCAAACAGTGACGAAAAAGTGCCTTCCCAAAAGGCGGTTAAAGCTTATGCTGACAGTAAAGGGTATGCTTGGAAAGGTGCTTGGGCGAGTTCCACAGCCTATTCAGAAAACGACACCATTGAACACAACGGTAGTGGATATGTATGTACAGTTGCTCATACTTCAGGGGCTTCAACAGAGCCAGGTGTAGGTGCTTCTTGGACAAGTAATTGGGATTTATTTGTAGAAGGAATGCCAGAGCCGAACATAACAACAGCAACAACCACTAATATAACTGGGTTGGTTGGTGGAGATGGAACCAATATAGAACAAGTTACCAAACCAACTGGCGACATAGTCGGCACTACAGACACACAAACACTAACTAATAAGACACTAACAGCTCCAGCATTATCAAGTCCTACAATTAGTGGTGCATGGGATGGTTGGATAAGTGCAGGGGAAACATGGACATATGCAAGTGCAGATGACCCTACATATACATTTACAGTAGGAGCAGATGTAACAACAAAGTATAGTGTAGGCATGAAGATAAAACTAACACAAGGTACAGTAAAATACTTTATCATAACAGCAATATCAGCCTTTACAGGTGGTAATACAACAATTACAGTTTATGGTGGTACGGATTATGACTTAGCGGATTCAGCAATTAGTGCTAATGCTTACTCAATGATGAGAACTCCAGTAGGCTTTCCTATGAGTCCTGCTAAGTGGAAGGTGGAAACAGTTTACACATCTAATACCACCGAAACTACTCCTACTGTGGATACTTGGTATCACTTAGGTTCTTTTACCCTAACCTTACCAATAGGGGTGTGGGATTTTGAGTATGGGGTAACTGCTTTGGCTGGAACAGTGGGTACTCAAGCTGAAGTACAGGTTACTGCCTCAACAGCAAACAATTCAGAAACAGATGTTCACCTTACCTCTCTGTCCTTTGTTCAAGCTCCTACAGGGAGTAGTCAGACAAGAGCTTTATTGGTTAGAAGGAAAGTTTTAGAGATTGCTAGTAAAACTGTTTACTATATTAACCTAAAAACATCCCTTGCTGGTACCAATGTTATACAGTTATCTGGTGCAAAGAGTCCTAGTATTATCCGAGCAACCTGTGCCTACCTTTAACTTTAACCCTTTAGTACAATGAGAATAACAAAGACACATACAATATCATTTACACTAGGAGTTCTAACAACCTTGATTCTATTGTTTTTATTCAGGTGGCATATTATGGCTTTTTTAATTTGGATATATCTTAGACACTAATGGCTCAAGCATATAATGCAGTAATAGCAACAATTACAGTAGCAAGTGATGCTTCCCAAGTCGTAAAGACAATGGTTAGGTCAACAACTTGGAGAGAGGGTACTTCTGGGACTTGGCTATCTACCAACTGCACTCTAACAGCAGGAAACACTTATCAATTTAGAACACCCTTGTCGGGGATGTCTTCTGGTTATACTGCTATACTTCCTAACATAAAAGCAAGTGTTACCGTTGCGTGGGACACTACTGCAACCCCTATAAGTACACTAGGAGATTATTTTATGTGTTCCTACGCTGATAGTTGT
>JALHDK010000331.1 GCA_022838965.1 Actinomycetales bacterium
GCGGCGACCCCGTCGGCGAAGAGGGCGGCATCGAAGCCGCGGCGGGGGGCGTACACGACCGGCGCGATGCCGGCGACGGCGCTGCGCAGCACCACCTGGAAGCCCGCCACGTGGTGGACCGGCAGCGAGGTCAGCCATTGCCCGGGGCCGCCGAGGCGGGCGAGGGTGGCGCGCGCGGAGGCGAGGAGCGCCGGCAGGCCAAGGCCCACGAGGTGTCCGCGCCCGTCCGTCGAGCCGGAGGTGCGCAGGACGACGTCGACGTCGTCGAGCGGCTGTGTCACGCGGGCGAGGGTGGCCGGGACGTCGCCGGGGGAGGGGACGAGGAGGAGGCCGGGGCCCGTGCCGGCCGCGAACGCGGCGCGCAGGCTGGCGTACAGCGCGGCCACGGCCCCGGGTGAGGTGCCCCCGGGGCCGGGGACGAGGCGGGCGGTCACGCGTTCAGGGTACGGGAGCCTCAGGCCGCCAGCACCGCCCGCAGCGGCACGGTCCGCGACCGCGCCACCGCGATCGTGGAGGCCGTCACCGCGAGCAGCAGCCAGGCCACCAGCAGGAGCAGCGGGAGTGTGGGCGAGCCCCCCGTCATCACGGCCCGCACCGCGTCCAGCGCGGGCGAGAGCGGCGAGAGCGGCCGGAGGCTGTCGAAGACCCCGGGCGCCGCCGAGGTGATCGCGGGGACGAGGGTGAGCAGGAGGAACACGAGGGAGACCAGCCGTCCTCCGTCTCCGAACGCCCCGGCCAGCGCGTGATTCACCGCGGCGAATGTCGCGGCCGCCAGGACGAGCGCGCCGGCCAGTGCTGCGGAGCGACCGGGCGGCAGCCCCACCACCAGCGCCCCCAGGACGGCGAGGAGGACCGCGTGGGCGCCGGCGATCGCGATGCCCGGCCCGAGCGTTCGCCACAGGAGGGTGGCGTTCGTGGCGCTCGAGTAGGCGGTGTGCCGGCCGATCGGCCGGATCGCGGCGTACGTGGCCAGCGCGCCGAGCCACAGCGCCATCACGAGCAGCAGGGACGCCCAGGACACCCGGGGCAGCACGATGCCACCGAGCGTCGAGGTGTCGATGGGGGAGGCGACGACCTCCGCGAGGGTGGCACGCTCTCCGTCCGTGTAGGTGGGGATCTCGCCAGCGCCGGCCGCGACGCCTGCCGCCAGCTCGCCGACGCCGCCGGAGAGGTCGCCGGCTCCGCCGGCGAGGTCCGCCAGGCCGCCCGCCAGCGCGGCCGAGCCGGACGCGGCCTGGTCGATCCCGGAGGTGTAGCGCGCCACGCCGTCGGCGAGCCGGCCCAGCCCGCCGGCGAGGAGCCCCACGCCGTCGCCCAGCTCGCCCACGCCGCCGGCGAACCGGGTGGCGCCGACACCGAGCTGGTCGGCACCGCCGGCGAGCGCCGTCGCGCCGTCGGCGAGCCGGGTGGCGCCGTCGGCGAGTTCCGAGGCGCCGTCGGCGAGCTGGGTGGCGCCGTCGGCGAGCTCGCGCCCTCCGGTGACGAGCTGGTCACCTCCGGAGATGAACTGGTCGAGGAGGCCGAGCAGGTCAGCCTTCGTGGGGAGGGTGCCGGAGGGAAGCCCGGCCGTGAGCGACAGGAGGCGCTCCTGCAGCTCCGGGGCGGCCTGCGCGAACTCGCCCGAGAGCGCGGCGAGCCGGTCGACGGCGGCGA
>JALHDK010000332.1 GCA_022838965.1 Actinomycetales bacterium
CGGCTAGCCAATCGACATCGATCTCGCGCCGGAGCGGAAACGCGACCTCACGCGACGCCACGCGAACGGGGCTGAGGGAGGCGGGACGAAGCGGGTGCGCGTCTACCGCCTGGACGGCGAGGGCCTCGCCGGTCACTATGCGCGCCTCGGGCCCTCGGCCGACAGGGTTGAGGTCGCCGCAGCAGCCGTTCAGGTAGAACGCGCCATCTCCCGTTCGATCGACGACAGCCCGCCGGAATGCCCCGACATAGTCGGCGCTGATGCTCCGATTGTCGCTTCCGAGACACACTGGATGGCACTGCCAGTTGACAAGGCGGAACCTATGCTTGTCAGGCGTCTCGAAGAGAACCACAATGGCTACGTCGTCGATGGGGCCGTCGGCACGCCGCCGGTTATGGCTGACGTCGGGAACCCGAACCCGGGCCCAGTGGGCCTCCATCGGCACCGCGCGCGCCATAGCCTCGCCTGCGGCGGTGACCGCCGCGGCGGTGACCTGATCGAGGTAGGCATCGCTGGCCCGCGCCATGCCGCGGTACTTGTGGAAGGACGGCGAGGCGTGGGTATGCACCGAGTGCCATACGATGTGCGTCGCGGGGACGCCCGTGGCCTCACTCACCGCGGCCCGCAGCGCCTCGTTGGCTGGCCCATCGGAACCCACCAGATCGGCCGCGATGACGACTGCGGCGGTACCGCTTCCCTCGACGGTCATCGCCTGGAGACTGAGGGGGTCCAGGATCCCCGTACTCGGGGGCTCCCTGTGAATGTAGCCCGACAGTGACTCGCCAACGGGTGGGGTGATATCGCGCCTCGCGATGCCGATCCGGGTCTCTTCAGGCAATCCAGCGCCTCCTAGGGTGGTAGTTCCGTGCCGATCGAGGCAGCGCCGTCGCTACCGTCGGGCCGCCTCCGCGACTTCCTCGGCAGTAAGCGCGCGCGCATAGAGGGCGAAGTCGGCTAGGTCGCCGGCGTAGTGCTCATTCTGGCCCGTATAGTGCGGGTTGCCGCCCAGGGCGAAGTCCTGCGCCATGGACAGACAGCAAGCTGGCGCACGCACCGTTGCCGCCTCGGAGCCATTCAGGTAGAGGGTGAGCTGGGAGGCGGCCTTCACGACGGCCACATGACACCATTCTCCCGAGGGGAGGTCGATCCCTGGGGTCCCGGCTCCCTGCCCGTTGGCTTCCCAGCCGGCGATCAGCTGGCCCCGTCGGAGATAGACGCGCAGCGGATCGTCCATAGGCCGGCGCCATGCAGAGAAGATCTGGTGCAGCCGGTCAGCGGAGCAGTCGCCCGGGCGCACCCAGACTGCGAGGGAGTAGTCCTCCTCGGGCCAGTGGGGCAGAGCGTACCGAAGCATCGAGGCCGAGCCGTCGAACCGGACGGCCCCGTCCAAGCTACCATCAGGTCCCTCGCATGGCTCGATGGCTTCGGCGGCGAGGAGCTCACCATAGGAGGGTGTGCCCGATCCGGTGAGGGGCGCGCTGGCCAGCACGCCGCCAGGGCCCGTCGCCAACTCGCGCACCACCGCAGTCGGATCGGGCGGCAGGGACGGATCAACCGAGAAGCTCCAGGGCCCGCCCTCATTCACCCTGGAGGAGACCGTGTTCGTCGCGGTGACACGCCAGTAGTAGGTCCCGGCGTCGGATGGGGCATC
>JALHDK010000074.1 GCA_022838965.1 Actinomycetales bacterium
TGGTCGCGGCGGCCACCGAGCGCATCGACGAGGCAGTCGCGGACGGCGCGCTGGAGCAGGACCGGGCGGACGACCTGAAGGCCGACCTCGAGAGCCGCATCTCCGCCATGGTGGAGCAGGGGATGCCGAGGCGCGGCGACCACTGACCGGTGACCACTGACCGGACGAACGACGCCCCGCCTTCTACCGCCCGGAGACTCGCAGGACTCCCGCGCCCTCGACGTCGCCGGCGGCGAGATAGGCGAGGGCGTCGCCGGCGTCCTCCAGGGGGTATTCGGTGGTGGTGGGCCTGATCCCGAGCCGCGAGGCGAGCACCAGGAACTCCTCACCATCCCGGCGGGTGTTGCTCTCCACGGAGGTGATGGTCTTCTCGTGGAAGACGTGCTTCTCGTAGGTGAGCGGCGGGATGTCCGTGAGGTGGATGCCCGCGATGGCGAGCGTGCCTCCGGGCACGAGGGCCTCGAGCGCGACCGGGACGATGTCGCCGACGGGGGCGAAGATGATCGCGGAGTCCAGCGGAACCGGCGGCATGTCGCGGGCGTCCCCGGCCGAGGCGGCGCCGAGCTGCAGTGCCAGCTCGCGGGCGTGCTCGCCGCGCGTGAGGACGTGCACCTCCACCCCTTGCCGCATCGCGAGCTGGGCGGTGATGTGTGCGCTGCCGCCGAAGCCGTACAGGCCGAGGCGGCCACCCTGGGGCACCCGGGCGCGACGAAGGGCGCGATAGCCGATGATGCCCGCGCAGAGCAGCGGGGCCGCGCTCGCGTCGTCGAACTGGGTGGGGATCCGGTAGGCGAACCCCTCGGGAACCGTGGCGTACTCGGCGTAGCCGCCATGGTCGTCCCAGCCCGTGTAGCGCGAGGAACGGCAGAGGTTCTCGCGGCCCGATCGGCAGAACCGGCAGCTGCCGCAAGTCGACCGGAGCCACGGAATCCCGACGCGATCGCCGGACCGGAAGCGTCGTGTCCCGGGTCCGAAGCCCACCACTTCGCCCACGATCTCGTGGCCCGGGGTGATGTTCGCCCGATGCTGGGGCAGGTCGCCCTCCACGACGTGGAGATCGGTGCGGCACACGCCGCAGGTGAGGACTCGAACGAGTACCTCACCGGGGCCCGGGATGGGCACGGGCTTCTCGATCAGGTCGATCGGCCCGGTAGCGAGGGGTCCGGGAGTGTGGACCCGCCACGCGGCCATCGTGGTGGGGATCCCGCCGTGGGGAGCGTGAACCAGCGGGCTCATCGTCATGGGGACCTCCTCGGATGTGCGTCCCCATGATACCGGCCGGGTCCTCGTTGCCCGGGATGCGCCGTCTGACCTGCGGACGGTGACCTCAGACGGCCAGCAGGAGACGTGTCCCGTGAACCGCGAAGCGGGCCAGTTCCACCACGAGCGGGGCCTCAAGGGCGGGCTCGAGGGCTGGGTCGGTGCCCTGCGCCAGAGCCTCCGCGGCGGCGGGGGCGGCGGCGTCGAGCAGCGCCGCGAGGGTGACCACGGTCTGTGGAGGATCAACGCCGAGCCGGACTCCGCGGTCGAGGAGGAACGCGCCCGGGTCGACGGGAAGGGCGCCGTCGCGGAGGTTGACCTCGAAGTGGAGGTGGCAGCCCGTGGAGTTGCCGGCACCGACCGGGTCGATCGCCGGGTTGCCCCCGACGGCGGCGATCGGCTGCCCGGCCCCCACGCGGTCGCCGATGGCGACGCGGGTGGTGCCGCTCAACAGATGTCCGTAGCGCGTGATGACACCGTTCCCGTGTGCGATGACCACCTGGTTGCCTGTTCTCCCCTGGTAGCCGATCCCCACGTACACCACGACTCCGCTGGCGGCCGCGCTGACCGGGGTGCCGCAGCGGGCGGCAACGTCCGTCCCGGCGTGCTGCCCCACGGTGCCGAGGACCGGGTGCACGCGGAGCCCGAATACCGAGGTGATGCGTCCCTGCGCGGGGTTGGACCAGCCCGCCAGCGGGAAGGCGGAGGGAATCTCGGTCAGTGGGGTCGCCGACGTCCCTGCTGTTGGGGAGGCCGTTGTTGCTGTGGAGCCGGGGATCGCCGTCGTGGAGGTGGGGGACGAAGGCGTGGTCGTGACGGACGGGAGGACCGGGGCATTTGCCGCCTCTGCGCCGCCCGCTACGGGGAGGTCGTCGTCCTCGGTGCCGCTTCCGAGCAGGTCAGGGTCCGGGACCGGTGATGGCTCCGGGGTGTCCGGCGGAGTGGACGGCTCGGTGGCGGGTTCGGTCGCGGGTTCGGGTGCGGGTTCGGTGGAGGGGTCGGGTGTGGGGTCGGGTGCGGGTTCGGGTGCCGGCTCGGTGGCGGGTTCGGTCGCGGGGTCCGGTGCGGGCTCGGACTCATCGGTGGCGGCCACGGCCACGCTCGTGACGGCTGGCTCCGAGACCGGTGCCGGGGCCACGGGTGTGGTGGCGACTGCAGGTTCTGCGACGACAGGTTCGGCAGGGACGACCACGGGCGCAGGATCTGCCGCAACCGTCTCCTCGGCGGCCGCGTCCTCGGCAGCCGCAGGCAGGCCCGAAGCAAGCACCGCCACGGCGGCCGCCGCGCAGGCTCCCAGAAGGCGTGTGAGTGCGCTCGTCCGGCCGGCCGCTGCGCGGCCCCTTCGCCGCGAATTCCCTGCCACTGGCACCATCCGAACTCCTCCCCGCGAGGTTTTCGGCGATCGTCCGCACCGCCGCCGCGCCCCCACGCGACGACCTGAGGATGGTCCCCTCAGACCCATTTCTGGTACGGACACTGTGGCACGACTCACAGAGGAGCACCAGATCCTTTGGTCCTACCCGTGTGAAGGTTTCTCCACGATCCGGCCGCCACGTCGCGGTCCACCTCGAGCGGACAGCGATCCAGGTCGGGGTTAGCTGTGCCCGCCGCCCCCTCGCGAGCCGCAGCACCCGCCGTCCTCGTGGCGTCTGCCGTGCCTGGGCATGCACCCGAAGGAGGCCTTCAGGTCCTGTGCAGCAACCCCGACGACGGCGCCGATGTCCCCCCAGCAGGCTCCCGCCTTCCGGGCCGCCATGACGGCGTGTCGCAGCTCGTGGCGAGCAGCCCCCGAGGGTGCCCAGGGGTCGGGGGTCATCCGCCAGTGTTCGGACACGGCGGCAAGTGCCACCTCCAGCTCGGGGGTTCGGACAGCCCGGTCATCGGCACACATCAGCGGACTCCTTCTGTCAGGGTAACCTGACGCGAGACTATGTGAGGATGGCTCGACGGTCAAAACGGTCTCGGCACGGTGGGAAGGAGAAGGGCCATGGAGTCTGCCCTTGAGTCGATCGCGCGGATCACCGACGAGATCGCCGCTGCCCACCAGCGGCTCGAGCGCGCAGTGCGTGACGCCCGGGCCGCGGGCGCGACGTGGGCCCAGATCGGCGCCGCCACCGGTGTCAGCCGGCAGGCCGCCCACGAGCGATGGGGCCACATCCCGCGGGCGGGCTGTCCCAGGACGGAGTGCGACTGCACGGACCACACCGTCCAGTCCGCGACCTGTCAGTGCGGGCACGGGCCGGGTCGGGGCCACGCCCTGCGCCGCTAGATCCCGGGTCCCCGGGGCCGTTTCGAGCGCCCCCGGGGTCTTCCACCCCCCGCTCCAGCGACTGATACTTGACCCATGGCGCGGGTGAATCCCTTGGGGCGGGTGAGGTCGGCACTGGCGGCCGCCCTCGGATCGCCGCGCCCGGAGCGGGGCAACGCCGTGGGCGAGGACGCCCTCGACGTCGTCGACCTCCGCGAGATCGATGACACCTTCGCCGAGATCGAGCACGACCTCCACGCCAGCCTGTTGCGGCTCGTGCATGCACGCCTGGAGCTGGTGCGCGCCCGGCGCTGCCCCGTGTCCGCGGTGCGGGAGTCGCCGGCGGGACACACCGCGCGGGTGTGCTTCGCGGACGGCACCACCGTCCTCGCCGAGTCGCGGCCGAGCGGGCGGATGGGGCATCTCGCGGTCGAGATCCTCCGCAGTCCGCGGCGGGCCCTGCTGGAGTCCGTGCGTCTCGAACCGTCCGGCGTGGAGATGCGGTTCGCACTCCCGGGCGGTCGCACCTTCACCGCGTGGGCGGTCGGGCTGGACCAGGACGACTGACCCGGTCAGCCGGGACTGATCCGGTCAGCCGGGACTGACCTGGTCAGCCGACGGCGTCGCGCAGGTCCTGCAATGCCGCGTCGCCTCCCCGGCGGTAGGCGTCCCAGTCACGCCCAATGCCGATGGCGGACTTGATGCGCCACTCGGCGGTCGCGGCGTCGAGGGTGGTGAGCACGTCGTCGTCAGGATGCTTGCGGAGCCGGCGGGCGAGGATGCCGAGGGCGGCCGCCTCGCCCTCCCGCAGCTTGGCACCCTCGTGGGAGGAGAGGGAGCCGTCGAGGCGGCAGGACGCGCCCCCGCCCAGCAGGTCCGACCACGCCGCCGTGGCCGCGGCGCGGCGGGCGGTCACGATCGGGAGGAGCTGGGCGGCGGTCTGCGCGGCGGTCACGTGGATGGAACGCCCCGACGGCGTGGGGCTATTCCGCGCGCCGCCGTGCGTGAGGGTGCCGACGCCGCCGGCGTGCGTGACGGCGCTGACGTCACCGGCTTGCGGGCGGCGGCGAGCGGCGCGTGGTCGGGGTTGACCGACGCGGCGACGTCGCCGACGAGCGCCCGCACCCGGGGATCCGCGGCGCGCACCACCGCAGGTGCGGCGGCGATTCGGGCGGCGCGCGCAGTCGCGCGGAAGTCGTCGCGCTGCTCGGGGAGCACGAGCGTCACGACGTCGCCGCCACGGCCCGCGCGGGCGGTGCGGCCGGAGCGGTGCAGGTAGGCCTTGTGCTCGGCGGGCGGGTCGACGTGGACGACGAGTTCGACGTCGTCGACGTGGATCCCGCGGGCGGCGATGTCGGTGGCCACTTGCCGTGCAGCTCGACCGCCGGGATGCCGGCGGCGGTGAGCTGGCGCGCCAGCTTCTTGGCCTGGTGTTTGGTTCGGGTGAAGAGGAGCCGCCGGCTCGCTCCGGACGCGAGGGCCTGGACCACCTCGGCCTTCGCCGCAGCATCCGGCACGAGGAAGACGTGATGTTCCATCTCGGCAACCTGGGCGGCGGCCGGGTCCACGCTGTGCTCGCGGGGCTGGTGGAGGAACTGGGAAACGAGCCTGTCGACGCCGCGGTCCAGGGTGGCGGAGAACAGCAGGCGCTGCCCGCCGGCGGGCGTGGCGCGCAGGATCCGGGTGACGCCGGGGAGAAAGCCGAGATCGGCCATGTGGTCGGCCTCGTCGAGGACGGTGATGGCGACATCGACCAGCGAGATGTGGCGCTGACCTATCAGGTCCTCGAGGCGGCCCGGGGTGGCCACGACGATGTCGACGCCGCGGCGCAGCTTCTCCACCTGCGGGTTCTGGGTCACGCCGCCGAAGATGGTCATGGTCCGCAGCCCGACGGCGGTGCCGAGGGGCGCGACCGTGTCGGCGATCTGGGTGGCCAGCTCACGGGTGGGGGCGAGGATCAGGGCGCGCGGCCTTCCGGGGAGCGAACGGCGCGGGACGTCCTGCCCCGAGGGGACGATCCCGGCGAGGCGCGCGACGACGGGGAGTGCGAAGGCGAGGGTCTTGCCGGAGCCGGTGCGGCCCCGGCCGAGCACGTCCCGGCCCGCGAGGGAGTCGGGGAGCGTGGCGGTCTGGATGGGGAACGGGGCGGTGATGCCCCGCTCGGCGAGGCTGTCCACGAGTGCCAGTGGCACTCCCAGGGCAGCGAACGGCGACGTGGTGCGGATGGGCATGGGGTGCTTCTCTCAAGGGTCTGTGGGTCACCGCCGGCAGAAGCTCGATCGTCAGCGGCGGGATCTCACCCCCGGTGCGGGGGGATCCGGCCGGCGCGGAAGGCCGTGCAGTGCAGTGTCGGGGTGCCCGGGTGGGCCGCTCCCTGCGTTCATACTCTCACGGTCCGGCTGTCGCGGACTGACGGGGAGGAGGAGAGGAACGTCACCCACGGTCTCCCGGCCGCGCTACCGTGCACCTGATGGCTCACACCGCCGCCCCAGCCGCCCCGCCCGCCCGGCCGTTCCGGCTCGGGCGCTGGGTCGGCTACGTCGTCGCCGGTGAGTCGGTGGGCTTCCTCATCCCCGCGGCGGGCTTCGCGATCGCGTTCTACGCCGGCCTCGCCGCGTGGCCGGCCTACGCCCTCCAGATCGTCCTCGGCCTCGGCGAGGGCGCCCTCCTCGGCCTGGCGCAGGCGCTCGCGCTGCGCGGCACGGCCGGCGAGGTCCCGGTCCGCCGCTGGACCGGCGTGACGGCGCTCGCGGCGTCGGCCGCCTGGGGGATCGGCATGCTGCCGACCACCCTCTTCGACTCCGGCGTCACCTTCGACCCCGCCAGCCCGCTCCTCTGGATCGCCGTCCCCGTCGGCGCCGTCGCGCTCGTCCTCACGATCCCGGTGGCGCAGTGGACCGTGCTCCGCGCCGTCGTCGAGCGCGCGTGGCACTGGATTCCCATCAACGCCGCGGCGTGGCTGGTGGGGTTGTCGTTCACCCTCCTGCCGTCGCCGTTCGTGAACGAGACGACGCCGCCGGTGATGCTCGCGCTCGCGTTCGGTCTCGGCGGTGTGGCGATGGCGACGACGGTCGCCGTGGGGACCGGCGTCGGGATGCGACGCATGCTGGCGAACCAGTCCCGGGGAGCGGGACGCGCCCCCTGGAACTAGGCTGCCTGCCATGCCGAACCCCACCGCCGCGATCCTGATCATTGGTGACGAGATCCTGTCGGGCCGCACCCGCGACGCCAACATGCACTTCCTCGCCGGCGAACTCACGCGCATCGGCATCGATCTGCGCGAGGTCCGCATCGTCCCCGATGACCACGACGCCATCGTCGCCGCCCTCAACGCGCTGCGCGCCACCCACACCCACGTCTTCACCAGCGGCGGCATCGGTCCCACCCACGACGACATCACCGCCGACGCCGTCGCCGCGGCTTTCGGCGTCGGTATCGACGTGCGCGGGGACGCCCGCGCCATCCTGGAGGAGCTGTTCGCACGCCGGGGCATCGAGCTCACCGCCGCGCAGTTGCGCATGGCCCGCATCCCCGAGGGCGCCACACTCATCGTGAACGAGCTGTCCGGTGCGCCGGGTTTCAGCCTGGGCAACGTGCACGTCATGGCCGGAGTGCCCGGCATTTTCCGTGCGATGGTGGCCACCCTGCTCCCCACACTGGAGCCCGGCACGCCCCGGGTGTCGCGCGAGCGCCGCATCGAGATCGGCGAGGGGCGGATCGCGCCGCGCCTCGCGGCGCTGGCGGCGGACTTCCCGGGCGTCTCGGTGGGTTCCTACCCCTTCTCCGAGAACGGGGTGCACGGCACCAACGTGGTGGTGCGCGGTACGGATCCGGTGGCGGTCGAGGCCGCGCTCACCCGGCTGGAGGAGGAGTTCCCGCTCGGCGCTTCTTCCTGAGACCCGCGAACGCGCCTCTGAGGAGGGCGAACGTGACCACCACCAGCCCGGCGGGGTTCTTCAGCCACACCTTCGCGCCCGGCGTCGGCGTGGGTACCGGCTCCGGCGGGTATCCCACGATCTCCGCCTGCGCGCGCCGCAACGGCGCCGCCAGCCACTCCCGCGTCCCGCGGTCCCTCGTGACCGCCAGAGCGGCGAGTCCCACGCCGACCCCCGCCAGCACCACCGACCTCCACACCGAGCCGACCGCCACGAGGGACTCGCTGGCCCGCGTGATGAAGTGCACGAGGAGCCAGTACACGACCACGAGCACGACGCCGCCGATGGCCACCGCCCACGCGATCCGCCGGTGCTCGACCGCGATCGCCAAGGCAGCGCGGAGCAGCACGAGGATCAGCAGCGAGATGACGAGGGCGTAGAGGAGGACGACCAGGAGGTCGACGACGCCGGAGCTCCCGACGCCCAGCAGGGCGTAGACCACGAGGCCGGCGACGGCCATCGCCAGGGCCGCGGGCCAGGGGAAACCAGCGTGGGGTCTCGCGCGCCGCACCTCGGTGTCCTCGACCCCGATGAGTCCCAGGAGTCCCAGGGTGGTGGACAGGCGCTCCGTTGGTCCCATGCATGGAAGCGTACGAGTCCGGAATAGGGGATGTGACGAAACCCGGCCGCGTGGTTCACAGCCCACGGACGGTCCCCGCGGCAGGAAGTTGCCATACCCCGCCCCGGTATCTCAACGAAAGTTGAGCTTGCGGGGCATGGGACGTACGTCCATGCTTGGCAGCACCGTGCCGCCCGTCGGTGGGACGAAAGGCTCTCGTTCGGAGGTGTGTGGTGAACTCTTTGACCCGGCGGGGCTTCATCGGAGGGGTCCTTCTGGCAGGGGCCGGGGCGTGGTCCTCCGCCCCGGCGGCAGGTCAGGTGGTGGCGGCGCGTGCGGGTGTGGCCGCAGCTGCTGAGGGAGCGCCGAGCACCGTGGCGCTGAACTGGAACCTCTTCGCCACGCACCTCCTCCAGCCTGCTGGAGGCATGACCATGGGGCCGGGCACCATCTCCATGCCGAAGGCTTTCGTGGTGCTCGCCGCCATGCACGCAGCGATGTATGACGCGGTGGTTGCGGTGGAGGGCGGCTACCAGCCCTACGCCTCGCGGCCCGCGGCTCCCGCCGGGGCCAACGTGGAGGCAGCGGCCGTGGCCGCTGCCCATGCGGTGCTACTCACCCACCTGCCGGACCAGAAGATGATGCTGGACGGCGAGCTCTACCGGATGCTCTCGCTCATTGCCGTGCTGAGCTCCCAGAAGTCGGCCGGAGTGGAGGTGGGCCGCGCGGCTGCGGCGGCCGTCCTCGCCACGCGCGCGGGCGACGGTCTTGACGCCACGGTCTCCTACACTCCTCCCACCGGTCCGGGCGGGTGGGTGTCCATGCCGGGCATGCCCCCGCTGGACCCCTGGGTCGCCCGCCTCAGGCCTTTCACGATGACCGCGCCGTCGCAGTTCAGGCCCGGCCCGCCACCCTCGCTCACGAGTCCCGGCTACACCAGGGACTTCGATGAGGTGATGCGCCTCGGTGGGGCGGTCAGCTCCCGAACCCCCGCCCAGACGGAGACGGCCGGCTTCTGGACCACGAACGGCGTGATCCAGTACAACGAGATGTTCCGGGCGGTGGCGGTGCGCGAGGGCATGCGCCTGCGGGAGGCTGCCCGGCTCCTCGCTCTCGGGAACGTCATCGGAACCGATGCGATGATCGCCGCTTTCGACGCCAAGTACCACTACGGCTTCTGGCGGCCCCGGACGGCCATCGTCATGGCTGCCGGCGACGGCAACCCCCGTACCACGCCGGACGCCACCTGGGTCCCGGCCGTCATGGCCCCCAACCACCCCGAGTACGTGGCGGCGCACACCACCTTCGCCTCGGCCGTGGCGGAGGCCCTCACGGCCATCCTCGGCACGAGGCGTATCGAGATCGACCTGTCCAGCACCGCCACCGGCACGATCCATCACTACGGCACCGCGGACGACCTGCGCGCGGAGGTCGAGAACGCCCGGGTGTGGGGAGGGATCCACTTCCGGAACTCCTGCGTGGTGGGGACGGCGATCGGCAGGCAGCTCGCCACCCAGGGGATCAGGCGGTTCCGGCCGATCCGCTGATCACGGCACGAGGATGCCGCGTCCCCGCAGACGGCCGGCGTCGAGGTCGTCCATGGCGTCGTTGACAGCGTCGAGGGGGTATTCGCGGGTGAGCATCCGCACCTTGCCCGCAGCGGCCAGCGCCATCAGTTCCACGAGGTCGTTGTAGCTGCCCACCAGGTTGCCGATGACGTTCCGCTCGGTCGAGATGACATCGATGGCCGGCACCGAGATGGTGCCGCCATACCCGATCACGAAGTCGCTGCCCGCCCGCCGGGTCATGGCCCAGGCCTCGTGCTCGGCGCCCTGCTCGCCGACGAAGTCCAGCACCACCTCGGCGCCCTTGCCGCCCGTCATGTCGAGGACGGCGTCAACGTGCGTGCCGTCCACGAGGACTGTCTCGTCGGCACCCCACTCCGGGGTGAGCGCGAGGGCCTCCGGGTTGCGGTCAAGGACCACGATCCTCGCCGGGCTCATGGCCCGCAGGCACTGGATCCCGAGATGACCGAGGCCGCCCGCCCCGATGATGACGCAGGTCGCCCCGGGGAACAGCAGGGGCACCGCCTTTTTCGCGGCGTGGTACGCGGTCAGGCCCGCATCGGCGAGCGCCGCCACCGCTGCCGGCGCGATCCCCGCCGGCAGCTTCACCACGGATCGGGCCGTGGTGCGGATGAGCTCGGCCATGCCGCCGTCGCTGTCGATGCCGGGGAAGCGGTTGTTCTCGCAGTGGACGTCATCCCCGGCCCGGCACGCCCGGCAGAACCCGCACGTCACGAGCGGGTGGAGGATGACGGGGTCCCCCTCCTGAAGGTGCTCCACGGCCGAGCCGACGGCGTGCACCCAGCCCGCGTTCTCGTGGCCGAGCGTGTACGGGAGGGGGACGTGCGTCTTCGGCGCCCACTGCCCCTCGACGATGTGGAGGTCCGTGCGGCAGAGCCCGGCGCCGCCGATGCGGACGATGACATCGAGCGGGTGCGTCACCTCAGGCTCGGGAACCTCTTCGACGACCGGACGTACCTCGTACCGGTGCAGTCGGACCGCCTTCATGACCCCTCCAGTGTGAGATGTGCTGCCTGTCACAGCCAGCGTACCCGCGGCGCCGCGTGGAGGCGCCCGCGTCGACCCCGTCCTGTGGACACCCGCACCGCAGCGGAGGAGACTCGGGGGGGACCGGGGTGGATCCCTGCACCCCACTGAACGAAAGGCGATTCACCATGGCGACCCGTACTCCCCAGGAGGTTTTCGCCCACCACGGCCAGGCCCTCGGCGCCGAGGACCTCGAGGAGATCGTCGCGGACTACGCCGACGACGCGATCCTCATCGTCCAGGGGAAGACCTACCACGGCAAGGACGGTGCCCGCGAGGTCTTCATCCAGCTCCTCAGTGACGTCCCCCACGCCCAGTGGGATCTCAACCAGGTCTTCGACGGCGACGTCCTCTATCTGGAGTGGAAGGCGAAGGCCGCGGACGGCCGCAGGGTGGAGGACGGCATCGACACCTTCATCTTCCAGGACGGTCTCATCCGGGTCCAGACGGTCGTCTACCACGTGCTGCCCGCCTGACGGGCCGCCCACCGGGTGAGGGTGCCGATGTGATTGCCGCCGGCACCGGGGCAGGCGAGACTTGGACATGAGCACAAGGAGCGGCCATGAATGTCCTGATCGTCTGTGAGTCCATGTTCGGCAACACGCGCGCCGCGGCGGACGCCGTGGCCGACGGGTTGCGTTCGGAGGGGGCCGCAGTCGTCGTCGGAGACGTGACCGAAGTCCCGCCAGCGGTGCCGGACGGGACGGACCTGCTGGTGATCGGGGGCCCCACGCACGCGTTCTCGATGACACGCGAGAACACCCGCCAGGATGCGCTCCGCCAGGTGGACGCCCCAGGAGGCGGGCGGAAGGCGTCGTTCGGCATCCGCGAGTGGATCGCCACGGCCTCCCCGGACGCGGACGTGCGCGTGGTCACCTTCGACACGCGGGTGAAGAAGGCCTTCGTCCCGGGTTCGGCCGCGAAGTCGGCCGCCCGTGCGCTGGAGGAGCGCGGCTTCGCGCACGCCGAGCGGGGCGAGACGTTCTGGGTGAAGGACACCCCGGGGCCGCTGCTGGATGGGGAGCTGGAGCGGGCCCGCGCCTGGGGTCAGGTGCTCGCCCGCTCCTGACGGGCCGCCGCCCGCACCGCCACCATCTCGGCGGCGATGCTCACGGCGATCTCGGCCGGCGTGTGACTCCCGATTGGCACCCCCATCGGCGCGTGCAGCGACGACGGCGTCTCCCGGCCCGCCAGCAGGCGTGCGGCCTTCGCCCGGCTCCCCAGCAGCCCGAGATACCCGAGCGGCACCCGCAGCAGGGAGTCCAGCGCGGCGGCATCCCGCTCCGGGGACGTGGTCATGACGGCGGCGAACACGTTCGCCCCCCCGGGCACCACCCGCTCCAGGTGCTCGAAGGGGCAGGTCAGCCGCTCGTGGGACCAGGTGTCCGCGATCCAGTTGCCGATGCCGTCGCGTTCCTCGATCACGCCCACCCGGAAGTCGAGGTCCACCAGCAGGCGCGAGAGTTCGCGGCTGACATGGCCGCCCCCGACCAGGTACACCGCGTGCGACGGGCCGGAGAGGTGGGTGAAGCGCCAGCCGCCCCCGGCCTCCTCGACCAGTCCGGCGACCTCGCCGGACCCGACGTCGTGGCCGGCGCGCGGCGCTCCGCGCAGCTCCCAGCCGCCCGGACCGAGGGTCCACGCCATCCGCTCCCCCACCGCCACCCGGGCGGTCAGCAGTCGCACCCCGGCCTGGGCGTCCTGCCGGAGGGGCGCCACGGCCACCCGCTGCTCGCCCCCGCAGACGAGTCCGGATGCGTCCGCCACCCCGGGACGGTGCACCTGGGTGAGAAGCTGCGGACGCACCTCCCCGTCGCGGAGCGCGGCCTGGATCCGCGAGATGACCTGGTCCTCCGCAGGTCCGCCGCCCACGGTGCCGGCGATGCGGCCCTCCATCCCCACGGCCATGAGCGCCCCGACCCGCCCAGGCGAGCTGCCCCGGCTGTCCACGACCACCGCGAGCGCCACCGGCCGGCCCTCATCCAGGCGCTCCGCGAGCGCCCGCCAGACGGCCACCTCAGCCATGGGCCACTCCGCCGCCGTGATGCAGCAGCCGGAAGATGTGCTCCGGGGTGAGGGGTGTGCGGAACTCCCCGGCCGACGCCGGCCGCCAGCTGGCGATCGCGTCCTGCAGGGCGAAGAAGGCGCACAGGCCGTAGATCAGCGGTGGCTCGCCGACCGCCTTGCTTCCCAGCACGGCGTGCGGGTTCTCGTGTTCGAGCAGGTGGATCTCCATCTCGGGGGCGGCGTGCAGGTCGGGGATCTTGAAGGTGGCGAGGCTGTCGGTGAGCAGGCGGCCAGCGTCGTCGTGGAGGATCTCCTCGCTGGTCATCCAGCCAACGCCCTGCACGATACCTCCCTCGATCTGCCCGCGGTCGGTCAGTTCGTCGATCGAACGGGCGAGGTCGTGGACAGCGGTCACCTTGTCGATGGTGCCCACGCCCAGCAGCACGTCCACGGTCGCCTCCACCAGGGCCGCGCCATAGACGTGGTAGGCGAACGGGTGGCCCGTGTTCGTCTGGCGGTCGAAGTGCAGGTGCGGCGTCGCGAAGTGCGCCAGCGCCGAGAGCGCCACCCGTTGCACGTAGGCGTCGGCGACGACGTCGGCCCACGCCACCCCGGCCGCGGCGGGCGATGCCGGGTCCGCATCCCGGACGCGTGCGACGCCGTCGGCGAACTCGACGTCGTCGGGCGCGCAGCCGAGACGCGCCGCCGCGACCGGCCGCAGCCCGCGCAGGATGGCGAGGCAGGCCTCGCGGGCGGCGGCGCCGTTGAGGTCGGAACCGGTGCTCGCGGCGGTGGGGGAGACGTTCGCCACCCGGAGGGTGTTGGTGCTGGCCACCGTGACCGCCTCGTCGGGAAGGCCGAGGGTCCGGGCCACCACGCGGCGCACCTTGCCGTACACGCCCTGCCCCATCTCGACGGCGCTGCTGGTGACCACGACGGTGCCGTCCACGTAGACGTGGACCAGCGCCTCGGCCTGGTTGAGCAGCGTGGCGGTGAAGGAGATCCCGAAGCAGATGGGGAGGAACGCCAGGCCCTTGCGATGCCTCGGGTGGGCCGCGTTCCACTCCGCCACCGCCCGGCGCGCCTCGGCCGGGGGCTGCAACCGGACCAGCTCGTCCCACGACTCGCGGGCGTGCACCCCCTCCGCCCGCTGCCCGTAGTGGAAGGTGTCGCCTTCGGAGAGGAGGTTGCGGGCCTGGAGCTCCTCCGGCAGCACTCCCAGCTCGCGGGCGGCGGCCCGGAGCGCCGCCTCGAACACGAAGATGCCCTGCGGCCCCCCGAACCCCCGGAAGGCGGTGTTGGACGGGAGATTGGTTCTGCAGCTCGCCGCCGTCACCCGGACGTTGGCCACCAGGTAGGCGTTGCAGGCGTGGAACAGCGAGCGTTCGAGGATGGCGGTGGAGAGGTCCGCCGCGCAGCCGGCGTCCTGGTAGAGGAACGCCTCGTAGGCGACGAAGCGACCATCCCCGTCCAGCCCCAGGCGGAAGTCCGCCTGGTAGGGGTGTCGCTTGCCCGTGATGCGCATGTCGTCCCGGCGGTCCGGCCAGACCCGCACCGGACGGCCGGTCCGCAGCGTCGCGAGGCCGGCGAGGCACGCCCACAGCGTGGCCTGATCCTCCTTGCCGCCGAAACCCCCGCCCAGCCGCTCGACCTCGATCTCGACGGCGTGCATCGGCAGTCCCGCGATCCGCGCCACGGCCTTCTGGACAGTGCTGGGGGACTGGGTGGCGGAGTGGACCATCAGTCCGCCGGCGTCGGTGGGCAGGGCGAGCGCCACCTGGGTCTCGAGCGCCACGTGCTCCGCCCCGCCGATCGAGACGCTGCCCGAGACCACGGTGGTGCACTGCGCCCACGCGGCGTCCACGTCGCCGCGCGCGAAGGTGCGCTGCGGAGCGATGAGGCTGCCCGCGGCGTAGGCGTCCCGGGGGTCGAGGATGGCGGGGAGCGGCGTGAAGTCCGCGGTGACGGCGGCGGCGCCCCTGCGGGCCGCGTCCATGGACGCGGCCACCACGAGCGCGTACGGCTCGCCGACACAGTGGGTCTCACCGTCGGCCAGCAGCGGTTCGCCGGGCAGGAGGTTGCCGATCTCGTTCTCCCCGGGGATGTCGGCCGCGGTGAGGACGGCAAGGACGTCGGGCTCCGCGAGGGCAGCGGTCGCGTCCACGCGCGTGAACGAGGCGTGGGCGTGCGGCGAGACCGCCGGGAGGGCGTGCAGGCAGCCGGTGGGGAGGGGCAGGTCGGAGGTGAACCGTGCGGTGCCGCGGACCAGCAGGTCGAGGTGCGGGTTGGCGCTCATGCGAGGCACTCCTGCCAGTCGAGGTCGAACAGGGCGGCGAGGTGCGCCACGAGCTGGTGCCGCAGCAGGTCGCGCTTGTACCGGGCCGAGCCGCGGACGTCGTCGATGGGGGTGACGGCGTCGTCGAGCACCGGGAGTGCCGCCTGCACGGTCGCCACGGTGGCGGGGCGGCCGGTGAGCGCGGCGGCGACGTCGGACAGCAGCAGCGGGACGGGAGCGACCCCTCCCGCGCTGAACCGCACCTCGCCGAACCGCCCCTCAGCTCCGGGCCCCGCCACGAGGGCGCTCGTGACGGAGGTGATGTCGTCGTGCGCGCGCCGGGCCACCTTGAGGGCGTGCAGCCGGAACGCGCCGTCGCCGTTGCGGGGGATGCGGATCGCGGTGAGCAGCTCGTGGGGGTGCAGGTCGGTGACGCGATACCCCAGGTGGAAGGCGTGCAACGGCACGGTGCGGCCCCCGTTCGGGCCGGCGAGGGCGACGTCCGCGCCGAGGGCGAGGAGCACGACGGTGAGATCCGCGGCGGGGGAGGCGTTGACGATGTTTCCCCCGATCGTGGCGCTGTTGCGGATGCCGGGGGAGGCGAACTGGTCGAGGAACGGGCCGAGTGCGGGCCACGCGGCGGCGACCAGCGGGCTCTCCTGCAGTTCGGCGACCGTGACCGCGCCGCCGATGCGGAGGTGACCGCCCTCGAGGGTGATGCCCCGGAGGCCGGGGACGCGGTGGGCGCGCAGCCGCGGTCCGGTGTCCTGCGGCCGCTGGACCGCGAGGTCCGTGGCGCCGCCGACGACGGTCTCCTCCCCGGGGGGCCGGAGTGGTTCGGGGTGCTGGGGTGCCAGCGCACGGGCGGCCTCGGCGACGGCGGCAGGCAGGATTCCCAGGCTCGCGGCCTCGGCGAGGGTGAGCCGCCGGCGAGGGAACTGTGCCTCCAGCAGGGCGCAGGCGCGGCGGATCCCCGCGTAGCCGGTGCAGCGGCAGAGGTTCCCGCTCACCGCGGCCTCCAGGGGAGTGCCGTTGATCAGGCCGGCGGTCAGCGCGATCACGACGCCGGGCGTGCAATAGCCGCACTGGATCCCGCCCTGCTCCAGGAGCGTGCGCTGCACGGGGGTGAGTGGTGCGGTGACGCCCGGGGAGAGGGCGGGGGCGCCGAGCGAGGGGGCGGGGGGCCGGGAGGGCCCGGCGCCGGTGAGGCCTTCGGTGGTGATGACGTGACAGCCGGCCGTGCGGCCCGTGGTCAGCAGGCAGGTGTTGACCACGCGGTAGCGCGGTTCGATCTCGCCTGCCGGGATCTCGCCCAGGAGCACGAGGCAGGCACTGCAGTCCCCGGTGCGGCAGGTGGGTTTCGCAGCGGTGAGGCCGGCGTCATCCCTCAGGAAGTCGAGGAGGTTGCGGTCCTCCTCCGGTAGCTGTACCCGCCAGGAATTGAGGATCAGCTCGGCCATGTCCACCCTCCTCGGCGTCGTCGTCTCGATTCTCGCCGCACCGGCCGGCGCGCGACAAGGAATCGCCGCGCACCGGCGACGGCACCCGGCGACCGTCTCATCGGACTCAGGTGTGCGCCTGCCGCTCGTGTGCCGCGTGTCCCGCGGGCTCGATCTGGAACGTGGAGTGCACCACGCTGACCGCGAAGTGCTCCGCCACGCAGTCCTGGAGCTGGTCGAGGACCTGCGGGGCATGCCCGTCCGTGAAGCAGGCGTCGTCGAGCACCACGTGGGCCGACAGCACCGGCAGACCGGTGGCGATGAGGGAGGCGTGGAGGTCATGGACGCCCATGACGTGGGGCAACGCCAGAATGTGCCGCCGGACGTCGTCGAGGTCGAGACCGGGAGGGGTCGACTCGAGGAGCACGCTGCCGGCGTCGCGGAGGATGACGACGGCGCGGGGGATGATCAGGGCGGCGATCAGGATGCCGGCGAGGGGGTCGGCGCGGGTCCAGCCCACCGTGGCGATGAGGACGGCGGACACGACGACTGCCACCGATCCCAGTGCGTCCATCACGACTTCGAGGAACGCGGCCCGGAGGTTGAGGGTGAGGTCGCGGTGACGGCCCAGGATGAGGGCCGAGGCGATGTTGCCGACAAGGCCGACGACGCCGAAGATCAGGAGTTCCGTCCCCGGGACCTCCGGGGGTGCGGCAAGCCTGCGCACCCCCTCACCGACGGCGTAGGCGGCCACGGCGAGCAGCAGTGTCGCCTGGGCGCCGGCGGCAAGGATCTCCGCCCGCCGGAAGCCCCAGGTGTGCTGCGGCGTCGCGGGCCGGAGTACGAGCCCTGCCGCCGTGAGCGCGAGAAGGAGGCCTCCGGCGTCGACGAGGACGTGGCCGGCGTCGACGAGGAGGGCATGGCTCCCCGTCACCCAGGCGCCGGCAAGCTGGGCGACGAGCACGGACACGGTGATCCCGAAGGCCACCCCGAGCCGCCGCCGCGGGGCGGCGAGGGAGGCGTCCCGTGGAGGATCGGTGGACGCGACCGTCACATCACGGTTCCGCATACATGGCAATCTTGCCAGAAGTCCACATCACGGGCTTGGGCCCGATGGTAGCTTGACCGCGTTGCACGGCTGTCCCTTGGTGTCCCC
>JALHDK010000075.1:0-4078 GCA_022838965.1 Actinomycetales bacterium
AATGGCCTTTGCAAAGAGGCGCTTCACGAAAACGGATTCATCGGGTATATGCAGGGAACGGGAAAGGAACCCGCCTCAAGCCAGCCTGTGAACTACGACACCATACCCAACTTCGAAGATTATGGCCTCGGAGCTTTCCTCCTGGCAGGTAGTGAAGTTTACAAGCTGACAAAGTAAACCATCACCCCCTTTGCCGGAACCACCCCTCCCATGGAAGAGAAAATCAATAACCCCAATCGGGGAGCCGTAAGGCTGAAAATGATATACAATAATACGGGTGCCTCACCCGGACTGAAAGAAGCTTGGGGATTGTCGGTATGGCTGGAAGTGGAGGGACACCACCTCCTTTTTGACACGGGGGGTGACGCCGCCATCCTGCAGGGCAACATGCTAAATGCCGGGCTCGATCCCGCCCTCCTCGACGGGGAGCGGGGCCTCGAAGGTCACCACCGGCACCGAGCCGAAGCCCCCGGTGACCGTGATCGGCTGGTTCTCGCTCTCTTGCTGATCCGCTCCACCCTGGCACCCGGCGGCGACCAGCGCGAGCACGGCCGCCAGCGCACGCCATCTCGACATGGGCCCCAGCCTACGAGATGGACATGGCGGCCATGAGGGCCTCCACCCGCTCGTCCTGCGGCGAGAACGGATCGGTCAGCATCACCGTGCGATGCGCGGGATCGGCCAGCTTGAGGTGGACCCAGTCGACCGAGTGGTCGCGACGCAGGTCCTGGGCGAGGCCGACGAACCGTCCCCGGAGCAGTGCGCGCGTGGTCCGCGGGGGGTTCGCGACGGCGTCGCGCACCGCGTCCCGCGAGGTGAAGCGCCGCATGAGCCCGCTGGTTTCCATCCTGTCCTGCAGCCCGGCCGCGGTGATGTCGTGGTACGCGAGCAGCAGGCGCTGCAGGCCGGCCGCGGTGGCGCCGGCCCGGCCCTCGAATCGCCGCACCAGACGTTCCTTGATCGCCCAGTCCAGCTCGGTGTCGACGAGGGAGTGGTCCCCCGTCTCGACAGCCGTCAGCGCCCGGTCCCACAGCTCGAGGGCCGCCCCGTGCCACGGACCGATATCCCAGTTCGCGGCGGCGAAGCCCCGGATGGCCTCGAGGTGCTGGCGCTGGATCGCGACGGCCGTGGTGCGGTGCCCACCGGCCAGCTCGACCTCCAGCGTCCCGCTGGTGTCGGCGGAGATCTCCCGGATGGCGCGCATCGGGTCCGCCAGTTCCACCTCCGGGCGGACGCCGGCCTCGATCATGGCGAGGAGCATGTCGGTCGCGGCCACCTTGACGAGGGTGGAGCCCTCGGCCATGTTCGAGTCCCCCACGATGACGTGGAGTCGCCGGTAGTGCTCGACGTCGGCGTGCGGTTCGTCCCGCGTGTTGATGATCGGGCGGGAGCGTGTCGTGGCGGAACTGAGCGCGTCCCACATCTGTCCCGCCCGTTGCGAGAAGGCCATCTCGACACGGCCCGCGCGGACGCGGACGTGGCCGCTGCCGCACACGATCTGTCGGGTCACGAAGAAGGGCACGAGCGAGGCGACCATCTCCCGGAAGTCCGGCCGCCGTCGCAGCAGGTAGTTCTCGTGGCACCCGAAGGAGTTGCCGGCGGCGTCGAGGTTGTTGCGGAACAGGTGGATGCGGCCGTCGACTCCCTGCTCGGCGAGCTTCGCGTTCGCGGCCGCGGCGAGGTCGCGGAGGTACTCGGCACCCGCGCGGTCCTGCGCGAGCAGGTCGGGCAGCCGGTCGCACTCGGCGGTGGCGTACTCGGGATGCGAACCGACGTCGAGGTACAGGCGCCCCCCGTTCCGGAGGAAGACGTTGGTCGATCGGCCGAGCGCCACCACGGGCCGGAAGAGCAGGCGCGCGGCGTCGTCGGCGTCGAGCGGCGGCTTGCGGCCGGTGAGCGCGGCGCAGGTGAGTCCGTATTCCGTTTCGATTCCCCAGATCCGCCGGGGGATCACTGGCCGCCCTTCTGCACGAATCCCTGCACGAAGGACTCGGCGTTGGTCACGAGGATTGCGTCGATCTCATCCAGCAGCTCGTCGACCTTGTGGGCGGCCGCCTGCGATCCCGCCGGCGGGGTCGCCGGCACGGGCAGGTCCGGGACCGGCTCCGGTTCGCGCCGGGAACTCGCGGCGAACTCCTGCGTGGACATCACATCTCCTCACCTGCCGCCGAGTGCGGCCAGCAGCTCGTCGATATCGGCTGATTCGAACAGCCTAGCCGTCCGGTCCCGGGTCCCCCGGTACGGGTCGATGAGGGGGATGCGGACGAGGTGGGCCCGCGACGGGCTGTCGACCACCACCGAGGTCCACCCGGCGGCCACCACCGGGTGCCGCGCGACCATCGTGCCGCGGAAGAAGGCGCGGGTGTCGGGTGGAGGCGTCGTGCGGGCGGCGTCCACCTCCGCCTGCCCGGCGAGACGCTCGATCCGGCCGGCGGCATCGAGCCGGGCGATCACGGAGCGCTCCGGACGCAGGTCCGCCCACTGCAGGTCGAAGGCCCGGAGTCTGGGATGGTCCCAGGAGAGGTTGCCCCGACGGCGCAGCCCCTCGAGCAGCTGGTGCTTCGCCACCCACTCCACGCGGTGGGCGACGCTGGACGGGTCGTCCGCCAGACCGGTGAGAACCGCGTCCCACAGCGCGAGCGCGGCCGACGTCTCCGGCTCCGTGTGGTCGACGTGCCGCGCGATCACGTCCAGGTGGATCCGCTGCACATCCAGCGCACGCAGACGACCGCCCGCCGTGGACAGGACGTGTCCGAACGGGTCGTGGCTGACTCCCCGGCAGTCGGCCACGGGGGCGGCGAGCGAGAGCGCGTCCAGCTCGAGGGGCACCTGGTCCTGCTCGATGAGGCGGAGCACGAGCGCGGTGGTGGCGAACTTCAGGTAGGCGGGGACGTCGAAGCGGTTCGCATCCCCACCGATGATGTGCAGCCTGCGCCACCGGGCATCGGCGTGGGGTTCGTCCCGGGTGTTCACGATCGGCCGGTGGAACGTGGTCTCCAGCCCGACGTCGTTCTCGATGTAGTCGGCCCGTTGCGAGATCTGGAAGCCGGCGTCCTGCGAGCGCTGCCCGAGCCCCACACGACCGGACCCGCACACCACGGGGCGGGTGACGAGGAAGGGGATGAGCCGGCGGGCGAGTTCATGGAACGGCACGGACCGTTCGACGAGGTAGTTCTCGTGGGTGCCGTAGGAGGCGCCCTTGCCGTCGACGTTGTTCTTGTAGACCACCACCTCCCGCCCCGTGGACCGCAGGAGGGCGGCCATCGCCTCGAGCATGATCTCGTCACCGGCCCGGTCCCACACGACGGCGTCCCGCGGCCCCGTCACCTCCGGGGAGGAGTACTCGGGGTGGGCGTGGTCCACGTAGAGCCGGGCGCCGCTGGTGAGCACCGCGTTCGCGGGTCCCCCGCGGACCTCCCCCCGCCGCAGCCCGGAGAGCCGGACCCCGGCGGCCTCGTCGGTCAGCTGCGAGGCATAGGCGGCGTCACGCCGGAGGCGGTATCCCCGTGCGTCGCACAGGGGGTCCTCCCCCACGTAGTCCCACGCCGCGTGAGGCACGGCGGCGGCATACGCCTCGACGAGGCTGGTGGACAGCTCGACGGGATTCGCCCAGGGGTTGCCGGGCTCGAGGATGCCGTACTCCGTCTCGATGCCCATGATCCGCCGGACGGTCACAGCGCGTCCTCCGCGAGGTCCAGGTCCTCGGTCGGGCGGATCTCGCGGGTGTCCCCGGCGTCGTCGCGGAGCATGCGGATGAGGACCACCCGCTCCCCCCGCCGCCCGGAGATGCGCGCCCACTGCTCCGGCTGGGTCGAGGCCCGCAGGTCCTCGTTCTCGCGCAGCTCCTGCGCGAGCCCCTGGAGGAGGTGGCGGGTCCGCAGTCCCCGCTCGCCTGTCGCGAGCAGGTCCTTGATGGCGGCCTTCTTGGCGCGGTCCACCACGTTCGCGATGAGCGCGCCGGAGGCGAAGTCCCGGACGTACAGCACCTCCTTACCCCCGTTGGCGAAGGCGACCTCCACGTAGCGGTTCTCCGGGGTGGGGGCATAGAGGCGTTCCACCGCCGCCGCGATCATCGCCC
>JALHDK010000075.1:4101-19507 GCA_022838965.1 Actinomycetales bacterium
GGTCCGGGGTGAGGTACTTCGCGAAGATCTGGCGGGCACCCTCCGCATCCGGCCGCCCGATCCGGATCTTGAGGTCGAGCCGGCCCGGGCGGAGGATCGCGGGGTCGATCATGTCCTCGCGGTTCGAGGCCCCGATGATGATGACGTTCTCGAGCGACTCCACGCCGTCGACCTCGGCGAGCAGCTGCGGCACGATGGTGGTCTCGACGTCGGAGGACACCCCCGCCCCGCGGATGCGGAACAGGGACTCCATCTCGTCGAAGAAGATGATGACGGGAACCCCGTCACGCGCCCGCTCCCGGGCGCGGGCGAAGATGACCCGGATCTGCCGCTCCGTCTCGCCCACGAACTTGTTGAGCAGCTCGGGGCCCTTGATGTTGAGGAAGTACGCCCTTCCCTCCGGACCGCCGACCGTCCGGGCGAGCGAGGTGGCCACCGCCTTGGCGATGAGGGTCTTGCCGCAACCCGGCGGCCCGTAGAGGAGCACACCTTTCGGGGGGCGCAGCCCGTGCTCCCGGTAGAGCTCCGGGTGAAGGAACGGCAGCTCGACCGCGTCGCGGATCTGCTCGATCTGCGGCTCGAGTCCCCCGATGTCGGCATACTCCGTGTCGGGCTGCTCCTCGAGGATGAGATCCTCGATCTCGGTGCGCTGCACGAAGGCGGTCGCGAACCCCGCGCGCGCGTCGACGACGACGGCGTCGCCCATCCGGAGCGACGCGCCGAGGAGCGGGCCGGCGAGACGGAGCACCCGCTCGTCGTCGGACCGCAGCGCCACCAGCACCCGGTCGCCGTCGAGGAGTTCACGGCTCCCAGGGGCAGGGTGGCGATGACGGGCAGTCGCATCTTCCTTCCGGCGACACTGACGTCCGCCTCCCTCTCGGCGAGATGCGCGACGAGGAAGGTGCCGTAGGAGGACGGCACCCGGGTGGCCTGGTCGAGCTGGCCCTGCAACTCCACCAGCCGGCGCCGCGCGGTGGTGAGCGCCTCGGCCAGGCGGTCGTTCTTGGCGGCGAGCGAGATGACCTGCTGCTCCAGGTCCTGGGGGCGTCCGGCCTCAGTCATCCTCTCCCCTCCGTTGCGGCTCCGTCAGGGCACGCTCCATCATGGCACCGCCGGGGGCGGCGCTCGCGTCGTACTCGGCCCGCACCCGCAGGTCGCGCGCCACCCGGCGCACCTTGCGCGCCGACGTCGGCCGCTCGCCCAGGTCCTCCGACGTCCAGTCGCCCGTGTCGCCGGTCGTGCCGCGCGCACCCGGGGCGGGGCGGCGCTTCCGTACCGGCGGCACGGTGCCGGGGGCCAGCCGGCGGGCCGTGGTGAGGAAGCCCGTGTGGCCGACCATCCGGTGGTCGGGCCGGACGGCGAGGCCCTCCAGGTGCCACGTCCGCACCAGCGTCTCCCAGGCCTGCGGCTCGGTGAACTGGCCGCTGGCGCGCAGGTCCTCCACGAAGCGGGAGAGCTGGGTGGTGGTGGCGACGTAGGCGAGGACGACGCCACCCGGGACGAGGGCCTCAGCCACCACCGCGATGTTCTCCCAGGGGGCGAGCATGTCGAGGACGACACGGTCGACGCTGCCCGGCGACGTCACGCGGGGCAGGACGTCCGCCAGGTCCCCGACGTGCAGCTCCCATGCGGGGTGGTCCGCGCCGAACCAGGCCCGCACGTTCTCCCGGGCGATGCCGGCGAAGTCCGCCCGCCGCTCCACGCTGATCAGACGGCCCGCGGTCCCCACGGTGTTCAGCAGGCTCATGGCGAGCGCGCCCGAGCCGACTCCGGCCTCGGCCACGACCGCGCCGGAGAAGATGTCGGCCATCTGCACGATCTGGCCGGCGTCCTTGGGGTAGACGATCGCGGCGCCGCGCGGCATCCCCATCACGTAGTCGGAGAGCAGCGGCCGGAGCACGAGGTACTCGTGCTCCTCGGCCGTCAGCACCACGCTGCCGTCGGGCCTGCCGATGATGTCGTCGTGGGCGATGCCGCCCCGGTGGGTGTGGAACAGTCCGCCGGCGCGCAGCTGGATGGTGTGCATCCGCCCCTTCGCGTCCGTCAGCTGGACGCGCTCGCCCGCGCGCAGCGGGCCGCGGCGGGCGGATGGGCCGATGGGGGGCGTGGTCGCGGTCACGAGGGACCAGCCTACCGGCGCGCTACTGCCAGCGGGGCAGCCGCTGGAGCATGCTCGGCACGTGCCCCACCCACATGCGGGTCCCGTCGGACAGCACCGCCACGTCCCCGCCCCGCGCCGCACGGACGAGTCCGGTGACCGCCTCGGGGCCGTGGGCGACGGTGAGGATCGACTCGGGTGGAAGCGCCCGGGCGACGGCGGTGACCGGCAGGGTCGCCGCGGCGCCCTGCTGCAGGGCCTCCACGGTGACCACGGCGACGGGGTGCCCCCTCTCGACGACCACTGCGCCGGTCGGGGGGACATCGCCCACTCTCGCGCCGAGGTCCACGACCACGGCGGGCGCCATCCACGGGCGCAGGTCGACGTCGGCCACGGCCATCCGTGCCCGGGCCACCATCATCGCCCGGGTGGCGCCCTGCCACAGGAACGTGGCGATGATGACGGGCCACAGGCTGGCGAGGTCGCCCGGCCCCCGCAGCAGCGACACCACGCCCCAGGCGCCCACCGCCAGGGCGATGACCCGTCCCATGGCGCCGGCGACCAGCATGCCCCGCTCGCGTTCGCCCGTCACCGCCCAGCCGATCGCCTGGACCACGTGACCGCCGTCCATCGGCAGTCCGGGCAGCAGGTTGAAGGCGCCGAGAATGGCGTTCAGGGCGGCGAGCGGCGCCAGCAGCCAGTACGCGCCACCCCCGGTGAGCAGCAGCACCGCCCAGAGGATCGCCGCGAGGGCCAGGTTGGAGACGGGTCCCGCGACGGCGATGAGCGCCATGTCGGCGGGCCGTCGCTCGGGATCGCGGAAGGTGGTGTGCCCGCCCCAGAGTGTCAGCGTGTAGGACACCGGGGGGCGGCGCAGCGCGAGGCCGGCGACCCCGTGGCTGACCTCGTGGAGCAGGACGGATCCGAACAGGCCCGCGACGGCGACCACTGCGTAGCCGAGAGCGGTGGCGGCCGGCATCGTCCGGATCAGGGTCGTGAAGTAGATTCCGCCGAGCAGCACGACTCCGAGGGGCCACGAGCGGGCGAGGTGGAGCGGCGTCGGGCCGATGTGGCCGATCCGCCACCCGGTGTCGTTCATGCCCACCACAGTACGGCGCGGGCTGGCGTGCGGCGCGGGGCCTGCGCCCCGACGGCGGGTGCGGCCGGATTCTGTCACCGGCCCGGGCTACGGTGGCGGGCATGAAGCGTTCCGCCATCTCCGCCTCCCGGGCGAAGGACTTCCGGCAGTGCCCGCTCCTGTTCCGGTACCGCGCCGTCGACCGGCTGCCGGAGGCCCCGCACCCTGCGGCGGCCCGCGGGACGCTGGTGCACGCTGTCCTGGAGCGACTGTTCGACCTTCCCGCGGCGGACCGCACCGAGGGGGCGGCGCTGGACCTCCTCGAGGCGCAGTGGGGGGCGCTGTGCGAGCGGCAGCCGGAGATTCCGGCGCTGATCGGGGGCGGCCCGGTCCTCGAGGAGTGGCTCGGGCAGGCCCGCACGCTGATCTCGACGTACTTCCGGGTGGAGAATCCCCGGCGGCTGGAACCCGCGCACCGCGAACGGTTCGTCGAGGTGGAGATCGGGGACGGCATCCTGCTGCGCGGGTACATCGACCGGGTGGACCGTGCTCCGAACGGCGCCACCCGCGTGGTGGACTACAAGACCGGCCGCTCGCCCGCGGAGCGGTTCAGCGGTGAGGCCCTCTTCCAGATGCGCTTCTACGCGGTGATGCTGTGGCGGCTCGAGGGTGTCGCGCCCACCCGGTTGCAGCTCGTCTACCTGGGGGACGGCCGCACCCTGACCCTGGACCCTGACGAGGCGGATCTGGAACGTTTCGAGGATTCCCTGCGTGCGTTGTGGGAGCGGATCGAGGACGCCGCGCGGGCTGCGCAGTTCCCGGCCCGCCGCTCGGCGCTGTGCCCCTGGTGCCCGTTCCAGGAGGCGTGCCCGGAGTTCGGTGGGCGGGTACCCCCGGTGCCCGCGGACGGGATCACCGCACTGCTGGGCGTCCGCCGCGCTGCCATTCCCTGTGGATGATCACCAGGTCCGTCACCCCGACCCCCGCGAGGCTCTCCAGGAAGACGAGGCGGTCGTGACGGGGGAGCTCAACCATGAACGGGACTGCCACCGGAGTCACCCCGGCAGCCAGGATGGCCCCGACACCCGACGGGGAGTCCTCGATGGCGAGGCAGTGGCTCGCTTCGACGCCCAGCCGGTCCACCGCCGCCAGGTAGATCGCCGGGTCCGGCTTCCCCCGCGGGACGGAATCACCCGTCTGAACGACCTCGAAGACCTCGGGGGCGCCCGCCACCACCGCGTCCACATACGGGCCGAAACTCATCGTCACCAGGCCCTGGCGCACCCCGGCGCCGGCGAGCTCCTCCAGCAGCTCGAAGACGCCGGGCCGGAAGGGCACGCCCTCGGTGCGCACGAGGTCACGCATGCGCGCGAGCAGGAGCCTGTTCAGTTCCTCGACCGTCGCACGGACCCCGCGCTCGATCATCATGCGGGCGGTGGTGGGGATGGGTTGACCCACCGCCGCGAGTCCCTGCTCCTCGTCCCAGTCCGCGCCGTGTTCCCGGGCGATCTCGAGCTCGGTGCGGATCCAGTAGTGCTCGGAGTCCACGAGGGTGCCGTCGAGGTCCCGCAGCACGGCCTTCAGCTCAGGGTCCACCGCCCCAGCATAGGCGTCCCGCGGCCCGCGTCGTGTCCGTCGTAGGCTGGGCGCATGGCTGGATACACGAGGGCAGCTGTCATGATCGCGGCGTTCGAGGGGTGGAACGACGCGGGCAACGCGGCCACCGCGGTGATCGACCTGCTCGTCGACGAGTGGGACGCCGAGCCTCTGGCCGAGCTCGACTCCCAGGACTACTACGACTTCCAGGTGAACCGCCCCGTCGTGGAACGCGACGAGGACGGCGTGCGGCAACTGCTCTGGCCGGGCACCATCATCAGCAGCGCCACGGCCCCGAGTGGACGCCGCGTGCTGCTCGTGCGTGGTATCGAGCCGTCCTTCCGCTGGAAGGACTTCGTGGCCGAACTCCTCGCCCTGGCCGCGGAGGAGGGCGTCTCCGAGGTCCACGTCCTGGGATCGCTGCTCGCCGACGTTCCGCACACCCGCCCGCTGCCGGTCAGTGCGACGTCGTCCGACCCGGCGGTCCGCCGTCGGCTGGGACTGCGGGAGTCGGACTACGAGGGCCCCACCGGCATCGTGGGCGTCCTCGACGCGCTCGCCGGCGAGTCCGGGATCCACCCCGTGAGCATCTGGGTGTCCGTACCCCACTACATTTCCGATCCCCCGTCCCCGAAGGCGACGCTCGCGCTGGTTCGGGAGCTCGCCAGTCTCCTCGACGAACCGATCGACGCCGACGGGCTGGCGGAGGAGGCCGAGGAGTGGGAGGAGGGGGTCAGCGAGCTGGCCCGTGACAACCCCGATGTCGCCGGCTACGTGGAGCAACTCGAGAAGAACCGGGACACGGCCGAGTCGGCGGAGGCCACCGGGGATGCGATCGCGCGCGAGTTCGAACGCTACCTCCGCCGCCGCGACAACAGCTGAGGGGTCACCAGCTCGACGCCGAGGAGGGCGTCGACGGCGTCGGCTGCTGTCGCGTCCCCGTCACCGCCGGCGAGCACCCCGTCGGCCCAGTCGTCGACGGCCCGCAGCGCCGCCGGCGTGTCGAGGTCGTCGGCGAGCGCGCGGCCGATCGCGTGCGCCAGGCCACCGGCGACCGGTCCCGCCGCCGGGCGCTGCGCGGCGGCCCGCCACCGCGCGAGACGGCGCGTCGCCGCCTCGAGCTGCCCCGCGTCCCACTCCCACTCGCTCCGCCAGTGGTGGGCGGCGAGCGCGATCCGGAGTGCCGCGGGATCGGCGCCCGCCCGCCGGAGGTCCGACACCATCACGAGGTTGCCGCGGGACTTGCTCATCTTCTCGCCGTCGAGGCGGACCATGCCCACGTGCAGCGTCCGCTGCGCACCCTGATGGCCCAGCATGCGCAGGTGCGAGGCCGTCATGTGGTGGTGCGGGAAGGCCAGGTCGGCCCCACCACCGGTGAGCGTCGGCGCCCCGAGATGCTGCGCGGCGATCACCGCACATTCGATGTGCCACCCGGGACGGCCCCGTCCGAGCACGTCACCCTGCCAGTCGGGCTCGCCCGGGCGGGCGGCGCGCCAGAGCAGCGGGTCGAGCGGGGCGTGCTTCCCCGGGCGCCCCGGATCGCCGCCACGGTCAGCGAACAGCGCGACGGCGTCGGCGGGCAGGCCGTCACCGAACCGTCCGTCCGCCAGGGTGTCGGCGTAGACGTCGGCCTGCCCGTCCCCGAGGCCCAGGCGGTACGCAGCGCCACGCTCGAGCAGGCCTGCCACCGCCTCCACCACGAGCGGGATCGATTCGACGGCGCCCACGTGGTGATCGGGGGGGATCACGCGGAGCGCCTCCATGTCGGTGGCGAAGCGGGCGATCTCTGTCCGGGCCAGCTCGCGCCAGTCCACCCCGGTCGCCGTGGCGCGTTCGAGCAGCGGGTCGTCGACGTCCGTGACGTTCTGCACGTGGACCACCCGATGGCCCGCCGCGCGGAGGAGACGTTTCAGCACGTCGAAGACCAGGTAGGTGTGGGCGTGCCCGAGATGGGTGGCGTCATAGGGGGTGATGCCGCAGACGTAGAGCCCGACCTCGCGGGGCAGGGTCTCCCCGGAGAGTCGGGGCTCCACCCGCAGGTGGAGCTCGGGCACGGGAACGTGCTGCCAGGCATCCACGGGCCCACCCTAACGCCGGCGGGCCACTCCGGGCCCGGCGGGAACCCGCTAACGTGGCAGGCATGGAGCAGCGCGTCGTCGGCCGGACGGGTCTGAGGGTCTCGTCCCTCGGCCTGGGGACGATGACCTGGGGCCGCGACACCGATCCGCTGGACGCGGCGACCATGCTCACGGAGTTCCTCGACGCCGGTGGCACGCTCGTCGACACCGCGGCGGGTTACGCCGACGGCGGCGCCGAGTCGCTGTTGGGCGACCTGCTCGCCGGCACGGTCTCCCGCTCCGACGTCATTCTGGTGACGAAGGCGGGGGTGCGCACCTGGCGGGCCAACCGGGCGGTGCTCGACGCCTCCCGCGCGACGCTGCTCGACTCCCTGGACGCGTCGCTCGCGCGGCTCCGCACGGACCACGTGGACGTCTTCCTCGTCCAGGCTCCCGACCCGCTGACCCCGATGGAGGAGACCGCGAGCGCCCTGCGAGCCGCTGTCGCCTCGGGGCGGGCGCGCTACGTCGGCGTGTCCAACCATGCCGCGTGGCAGGCGGCCCACATGGCGGGACTGCTCCGGGGGGATCCGGGGCTCGCCGTCGTCGAGAACGAGTACTCGTTGCTGGAACGCGGGATCGAGCGGGAGGTGCTGCCCGCGGCCGCGGCCCTCGGCTTCGGCGTGTTCGCCTGGTCGCCGCTGGGTCGCGGAGTCCTCACCGGGAAGTACCGGCACTCGACCCCGCCCGACTCGCGCGCGGCGTCCCCGCACCTGCGCTCCTTCGTCGCGCCCTATCTCGACGAGCGGTGCTTCGGGGTGGTGGAGTCGCTGGTCCGCGCCGCGGAGGGGCTGGAGTGTCAGCCGGCGGAGGTCGCCCTGGCGTGGGTGGCGGCCCGGGGCGTGTCCGCGGCGGTGGTGGGGCCACGCACGCCCGCCCAGCTGCGCGCCATCCTCGAGCGGGACGTGGAGCTGCCCGAGGTGATCATCCGGGCGCTGGACGACGTCAGCGACACGGGCTGGCGCCGCTGACGGGCCCGGCTACTGCTCGTCCTCGACGTCGTCGAGCTCGTCGTCGTCCTCGTCCCCGAGTTCGTCCTCGTCCTCGTCGTCGAGGTCATCCTCGTCCTCGAGGTCGTCCGCCTCGAGCTCGTCCTCGAGTTCGTCCTCGAGTTCGTCCTCGTAGTCGGCGTCGTCGTACACGTCGAAGGGCAGGTCCACGTCGTAATTCGTGATGAGGGCATCGTCGTAGGTGACGAACGCGTCCTCGAGGGTCGCCGCCGCGGACAGGACCGCCGGCGCCTCGGGGTCCTGGTTCGAGGAAACAGCCTCGAAGTGGGCCTGCAACGCTTCGATGAGCCGGTCGAGGGCCGCGCGGGGATCGATGTCCATGCCGCGAGCCTATCGCCCGCCGGGAAGTGGGTACAGCGCTTATCCGTGGCGCAGCAGGTGTGTGAGAACACGCACTCCGAAGTGGATGGCGGAGAGGGGTACGCGCTCGTCCACGCCGTGGAACATCGCGGGAAAGTCGAACTCCGCCGGCAGGAGGAGCGGCGTGAACCCGTAGCCCCGGATCCCGAGTCGGGAGAGCGCCTTGTTGTCGGTGCCGGCCGAGAGCATGTACGGGAGGATGACGGCGCCGGGATCGTGGGCCGCGATGGCAGCACCCATGGCCCGCACCGTCTCGCCGTCGAAGGGCACCTCGAGCCCGACGTCCCGGTTGATGTCCTCCAGCTCCACCCCCGGTCCGGCCAGCCGCTTGAGCGTCGCCAGCGCGTCCTCCTCCGTCCCGGGGATGCAGCGCAGGTCGACCGCGCCCAGGGCCTCGCCGGGGACCACGTTGGCCTTGTAGCCGGCCTGGAGCTGTGTGGGGTTCGCACCGGTTCGCAGGGTGGCACGCACGAACCTGCCGGACGGGCCGAGCGCGGCCACGAGCCGCTCCACGGACGCCGGATCGCCCTCGTCCCACGTGGTCCCGGCGAGCCGGGCGACGCCGTCGAGCAGGTGCCGGACCGTGTGGGTGAGGTGCAGCGGCCAGTCGTACGTCCCGATCCGCTGCATGGCGCCCGCAAGACGGGTCACGGCGTTGTCCTCGTTCGGCAGCGACCCGTGGCCCGCCGTACCGTGGGCCCGCAGCCGCACCCAGTGGAGACCCTTCTCGGCCGTCTGGACCAGGTAGGCACGCCTCCCTGCGATCGTGACGGAGTAGCCGCCCACCTCGGAGATGGCGTCGGAGGCCCCCGAGAAGTACTCGGGGTGGTGGTCCACGAGCCAGTGCGAGCCCTTCCGCCCGCCGGCCTCCTCGTCGGCGAACAGCGCGAGCACGATGTCGCGCCGCGGCTGCCAGCCGGTGCGCGCCATGTCGCGCACCACGGCCAGCATCATGCCCACCATGTCCTTCATGTCGACGGCGCCGCGGCCCCAGAGCATCCCGTCGCGGATGACCCCCCCGAAGGGATCGACGCTCCAGTCGGGGGCGTGGGCCGGCACGACGTCGGTGTGCCCGTGGACCACCAGGGCGCTGCGCTCCGGCTCGGATCCCGGGATGCGGAGCAGCACGGACGCCCGGCGGGGCTCGGACTCCACGAGGTCCGGTTCGAGACCGACGTCGGCGAGGATCCCGCAGATGTACTCGGCAGCCTCCCGTTCCCCGGGGCCGGAGCCGTCGCCCGGATTGGACGTGTCGATCCGGATCAGGTCCTGCGCGATCCGGACGGCGTCCTCCTCCGGGGAGGTGGTCATCGCCGACCCCCGTCTCCCAGCGCGAACCGTGGGTAGGAGGCGGCGGCTCCCGGGCGTTCCACGCTGAGCGTGCCGGCCACGACGGCCGCGCGGAGCGCGTCGGGCAGGGCGTGGCCCGCGGCCACCCCAGCCGCGAGGACCCCGACGGTGGCGTCGCCCGCCCCCGTCGTGTCGACCACGCGGCGGGGCCGCGGCGCGGGGACATGGTCGGTGCCGCCGTCGGCGGCCAGCACGGCGCCGGCCGCACCGAGCGTGACGACGACCTGCCGGGGCCCCCGCGGAGGCGCGCGGCGGCGACGCGCGCCTCCTCCACGGTCCGCGGGTGCGCGGCGCCGAGGAGGCTGCCCGCCTCCGACTCGTTCACCACCAGCACGTCCACGCCCGCGAGCGCCGTCGCCGGCAGCGCGATCGCGGGGGCGAGATTGAGGACGACGCGGCAGCCGGCGTCCCGCCCTGCCTCGATCGCTGCCTGGATCGTCGCGCGGGGCACCTCGCCCTGCAGGACGAGAACGTCCTCCGGCGCGAGCGTCCCGAGGCCGGATGCCCGCGTGAGGGCGTTCGCACCCGGCACGACGACGATCTCGTTCTCCCCGGTGGGGTCCACCAGAATGTGGGCCGATCCCGTCGCCGCCTCCGACGCCGTCGCCAGCCGGGAGGTGTCCACGCCGTGGTCCGCGAGGCTGGCCCGCAGCTCCGCGCCGTCGCGGTCGGCGCCCACGGTGCCGACGATCAGCGCGTGCGCGCCCGCCCGGGCCGCCGCCACCGCCTGGTTCGCGCCCTTGCCGCCGAGGCCGTGGGTCACCCCGGAGCCGAGGACAGTCTCCCCGGGACGGGGGAAGCGCTCCGTGGCGACCGTGACATCACGGTTGACGGACCCCACCACGACCACGCGACCCGCCATGCAGCATCCTCCTCGCCACGATTCTGGCAGGTCTCCGGGCCGCGCGCTCCCGCCGGTCGCTACCCTGAGTCCCGAGGAGGATTCGATGCCGCACATCGTCCCGCAACCCAGCCCGGCCCGGCTCACCGAGTTCGCCGGTCATCCCGTCGTGGTGGGCGTGGTGCCCCGACAGCCCGAGCTGGTGGCGCTCACCGCGGCGTCGCTCGCCCGGGCGACACAGGCGACGGTGTACTTCGGCTATGTGGACACGGCCCGCGTCACCGAGAAGGAGTTCCCCGACGGCACCGTGCGGCACGTCGCGCTGGAGCCGGACGTGGCGGGCGACTCCTGGATGAACACCGAGCGCGAGATCAGGACCTTCCTCACCCGGGTCATGGCCGATCAGGGCGTGCCGTGGGAGTTCCGCTATCTTGCCGGCAGCCCCCAGCGTGCGCTCACCCATCTTGCCAGGGCGGTGGACGCGGCGGTCATCGTGGTGGGGACACGCGCACCCGGCGCCGGTGCGCGCTTGCGCGAGTTCGTCGAGGGGTCGGTGGCGGTGCGGCTGGGACAGCACCAGCACCGCCCGGTCCTGGTGGTTCCGCTCTCCGTCGTGGACTGGAAGGCGAAGGCGCCGTGGGACTGAGGGGTCCCGGGCGGTCTGCCGACCGCGATCCCGTCCTGATCCTCCTGATTCTCGCCGGGGGCAGCGTGGGTACCGCGGCGCGCGCGTTCCTGGAGGCGAGCCACCCGGCCGCGCCCGGCGGGTGGCCGTGGACCACCTTCGCCATCAACATGCTCGGGGCCTTCACGCTCGGACTCCTGCTCGAATCCCTGGCCGCCACGGGACCGGACCGCGGCTGGAGGCTCCGGGTCCGGCTCGGAGCGGGAACGGGGCTGCTCGGGGGGTTCACCACCTACAGCACCTTCTCCGTCGAGACGGTCTCGCTCCTGCGCCACGCGCCGGCCCTGGGGGTCGGGTACGGGCTGGCGACCGCGCTCCTCGGGCTGGCTGCCGCGTGGGCGGGCATGGCGATCGCGGGTCGCGTCGTCCAGCGGACGGCCCGCCGCCCGGAGGCAGCAGGGTGACCGCACTGCTGGTGGCTCTGGCGGGTGGCCTGGGCGCAGCCGTCCGCTTCCTCGCCGACAGCTGGATCGCCCGCCACAACCGCACCGTGTTCCCTCTCGGGACCATCACCGTCAACGTCACGGGATCCCTGCTGCTCGGGCTGCTGGCGGGCTGGCTCCTGCGCGGCGACAGCACCCTCGCGACGCAGGCACTCGGCGTCGGCTTCCTCGGCGGCTACACCACCTTCAGCACCGCCAGCGTCGAGGGGGTCCGCCTGTTCCGCGTCGGCCGGCGACGGGACGCCGCCCTGCATGCCGGTGGGAATCTCGTCCTGGCGGTCTCGGCCGCGGCCCTCGGCGTGTGGCTCATGTCGCCCTGAGCCACTCCGTGTCAGAGCGTGGAAAACCGGACACCGACACGCTCACGCCCGGGCTGCGGAACGACTACCGTCGAGGAATACCCGATGGCACGCGCCACGGGGTTCAACCCAGCCTCCACACACACTACGACCCGGCTTCCGCCGGTTCGATCGAGAGGAGAGTGTTCGATGGCACACGATCTGGCCGGCGGTCTGACCGGTTGGGATCTCGAGGGATTCCACCAGGGGGGTGACACGGAGTGCTGGAAGCGCCTCGGCTCTCACGTCGTCACCATTGAGGACGACGAACGTGGGCCGATCACCGGCACCCGGTTCGCCGTCTGGGCGCCCAACGCGCGAGCCGTGCGCATCAACGCGGACTTCAACTGGTGGACCGGCGATGACATGCACCTCATCCCCGGATCGGGCGTCTGGGGCCTCTTCGTTGAGGGCGTGGGCGAGGGGACGCTGTACAAGTACAACATCCTCGGAGCCGACGGCGTCTGGCACGAGAAGGTCGACCCCATGGCCCGCTTCGCGGAGCAGGCCCCCTCCAACGCCTCGATCGTCTACGAGAGCAAGTACATCTGGTCCGACGACGAGTGGATGGAGGCGCGGGCCAAGGTCGTCCCCCACCAGGCGCCGATGGCGATCTACGAGGTGCACCTCGGCTCGTGGCGAAAGGGCAAGACCTACCTCGAGCTCGCCGAGGAACTCGTCGAGTACGTGACGTGGCAGGGATTCACCCACGTCGAGTTCATGCCGGTCACGGAACACCCGCTCGTCGCCTCGTGGGGCTACCAGGTGACGAACTACTTCGCACCGCAGTCCCGCCTCGGCAAGCCCGACGAGTTCCGGTACCTGGTGGACAGGCTGCACCAGGCCGGCATCGGCGTCATCCTCGACTGGGTGCCGGGCCACTTCCCGAAGGACGAGTGGGCGCTGGGCCGGTTCGACGGCACCGCGCTCTACGAGCACGCCGACCCCCGCCAAGGCGAGCACAAGGAGTGGGGCACCTACATCTTCAACTACGCCCGCAACGAGGTGAAGTCCTTCCTGGTCTCCAACGCCCTCTACTGGGTGATGGACTTCCACATCGATGCGCTGCGGGTCGACGCCGTCGCCTCGATGCTCTACCTGGACTACAACCGCAAGGATGGCGAGTGGGTGCCCAACCAGTACGGCGGGAACCACAACCTCGAGGCCATCGACTTCCTCCGGTACGTCAACCGCCACCTGTACGAACGGGTCCCGGGCGTCGTGATGATCGCCGAGGAGTCCACGGCGTTCGACGGCGTCACCAAGCCGGTCTACCTGGGCGGCCTCGGCTTCGGCTTCAAGTGGAACATGGGCTGGATGAACGACACGCTGCGCTACCTCGCGCTCGAGCCGGTCTACCGCCAGTACCACCACCACGAGATGACCTTCGCGATGGTCTACCAGTACTCGGAGAACTACGTCCTGCCCATCAGCCACGACGAGGTGGTCCACGGCAAGGGTTCGATGATCAACAAGATCCCGCAGGACGACTGGCGGAAGTTCGCCACGCTGCGGGCCTTCTACTCGTACATGTGGGCGTTCCCGGGCAAGAAACTCGTGTTCATGGGCTGCGAGTTCGGCCAGCGCGCGGAGTGGAACGAGGATGTGAGCCTCGAGTGGTGGGTCGACGGCCTCTGGGGTCACCACGGCCTGCAACTCATGTTCAAGGACCTCAACGCCATCTACCGGGAGAATCCCGCACTGTGGGCGCTCGACACGTCGCCGGAGGGCTTCCGCTGGATCAACGCCGACGACGCCGGGGCGAACACGTTCTCCTGGCTGCGCATGGACGGCAAGGGCAACGTGATCGCTGTCCTGGTGAACTACTCCTCGGTGCCGTGGACCGAGTACAAGATCGGGCTCCCGGAAGCGGGCGTCTGGACCGAGATCCACAACTCGGACGCCAAGGAGTACGACGGGTCCGGCTCGCACGGCAACTTCGGAAAGGTCATCGCCGTCGAGGAGCCCCACTACGGCTTCCCGGCGAGCGCCACCGTGTGCGTCCCTCCGCTCGGCGCGGTGTTCTTCCGCTACGACGGCCCCGCCGTCGAGGAGGAGACTGCCGGCGAGGGAGCCGAGGAAGGCTCGCCGGAATCGCCGGAATCGCCGGAATCGGCGGAGTCCGCGGAGTCCGCGGCCTCTCCCGCTGAGTAACGTCCCCGACGCACGTGACGGCGCCCCGGAAGGGGCGCCGTCACTGCGTTCCGGGCCGTGTCAGCTGTCGATCATGGCCCCGGAGAGGAACTCCATGTAGGCCGGCAGGTCGAGCTGGCCGCTGCCGGACACACCGATCAGGATCACCCGGGCCTCGCCCGTCTCGGCGCAGCTCCGGGCTTCCCGGAGCGCGCCTGCGATGGCATGGTTCGACTCGGAGGCAGGGATGATGCCCTCGGAACGGGCGAAGGTCACCCCCGCCTCGAACGCCTCACGCTGCCTGATCGAGATGGCGCCGATGAGGCCCTCGTGGTACGCGTGGCTGACGAGCGGTGCCATGCCGTGGTACCGCAGTCCTCCGGCGTGCACCGCCGCCGGCACGAAGTCCGCGCCGAGACTGTACATCTTCAGCAGGGGGGTCAGCTGGGCGGTGTCACCGAAGTCGTAGCGGTACTCCCCCTCGGTGAGGGAAGGTGCCGCCTTCGGCTCGCACGCCACGATGCGGGTGTTCGCACGGCCCTCGAGGTTCTCGCGCAGGAGCGGGAAGCTGATGCCGGCGAGGTTGGACCCGCCGCCGGCGCAGGCGTACAGGGCGTCGGGGGCACGCTCGCCGAACTCGGCGAGCTGGAGCAGCACCTCCTGCCCGATGACCGTCTGGTGCAGGGCGACGTGGTTCAGGACGCTGCCGAGCGAGTAGCTCGCCTGCGGATCTCCCGCCGCGACCTCGATCGCCTCGCTGATGGCCATGCCGAGGGAGCCGGGGGTCCCGGGGAAGCGTTCGCGGAGCGCCCGGCCGGTGGCGGTGATGTCCGAGGGGCTGCCGACGACGGATGCGCCGTAGGTCTCCATCTGCATGCGCCGATAGGGCTTGCTGTCGAACGAACCCTGCACCTGCCAGACGTCGCAGGACAGCCCGAAGAAGGCGCAGGCCAGGGAGAGCGCGGCGCCCCACTGCCCGGCACCCGTCTCCGTGGTCAGCCGGGTGCGGCCCTCGATCATGTTGTAGTACACCTGAGCGACCGCGCTGTTCAGCTTGTGGCTGCCCACCGGGGAGACGCCCTCGTACTTGTAGTAGATCCGCGCGGGCGTTCCCAGCGCCTTCTCGAGCCGGCGCGCCCGGTACAGGGGCGATGGACGCCACAGCTTGTAGATGTCCCGCACCGGCTCGGGGATCTCGATCCACCGTTCGGAGCTGGCCTCCTGCGCGATCAGGCCCATCGGGAAGATGGCGCTCAGGTCATCCGGGGTGAGGGGCTCGCGCGTCGCGGGGTGCAACGGCGGCGGAGGCGGGACCGGAAGGTCCGCGACGATGTTGTACCAGTGGGTCGGGATCTGC
>JALHDK010000333.1 GCA_022838965.1 Actinomycetales bacterium
TGCGCGGGCCAGCGCAGCGTTAAGGGCGGGAGCGGTATTCGCGTAGTGCAGCGTGTGGGTGACATCGAGGAGCGGGTCATCGGGCAGGGGCAGCAGTCCCTCGGCGCTGCCGTAATAGAGCCAGGATTGCTTGACCGCGCCGGTCTCAATGATGACCACCTCGCCCGCAGTTCGGTAGGCCTCAACGTAGGCAACCAGCCCGCGCCAGTCGTCGTGGGCCAGGGCCGGGTCCGTGAGCAGTCGCGCGGTGGCCCGGGACAGGCTGCCCGCCACCGCGAGGACGATGGTGACGGCGAGGAGGTGGAGTCCCGTTTTCGCTGGCCGCCGGAACGGCTGCAGCGGCAACACCCAGGGCGGGGCGATCGCCGCCAACCCGAGCAGCACGCCCGGCGCAAAGACGACAGTGTGCTGGAGGTCCCACTTGGGCACGCGCTGGAAGACGGCGCTTGCCAGGAGCAGCGGGGGCACCGTCGTGATTAGGGCGAAGGCGGCGCCCCTGTGCCGGGAACGGACCAGCAGGGGCAGGAGCATGGCAACCCCTACGATGGCGATCCCGAGATGGAGGGCCAGGGACTCCGGGCCGATCGCGTCGAAGAACGTGATGCCGCGGACCGTGCGCCGGAGGAACTCCACCGCCGGGAGCGTGCCCGGCCAGTAGCCGCGGTTGGCTTCCAGGTGAGGCAGCGCGGGCAGCATCCACGCCAGGAAGGCGAGCGCCGCGGCGAGTGCCGGACGCCAGAGGGCTGCCACGAGGGCTCTGCGCCGCGCCCTGTCCTTCGCTGTGAGGAGCACGAGGAGCGTGAAGCAGCCCTGCCCGACCAGCCAGAAGCCCGCCAGGACGACGGTGAGGAGCGCCGCCGCGGCTGCGCCAGCCCACACCCAGGCCCACCGGCGGCGGTGTCGCCCCGGCGCGAAGAGGACCTCGGCGAGCGCCCAATCGCCCAGGGCTACGAAGGCCAGCAGCAGCCCGTACATGCGCACCTCGCGGGAGGCCCAGACGAGCGGGGGCGCGATCGCCGCGAGCGCGAGGGCGGCGATGCCGCAAGCCGGGCTTCGTGTCAGTCGCCGGGCCGTGGCGCCCAGCGCTGCCACCGTGACCACGCCGGCGAGCGCGGCGACTGCCCGCAGCGCGAACTCGGATGTGCCTACCAGTGACGCCCACGCGCGCCAGGCGAAGTAGGAGAGCGGCGGGATCACCTCGCGCAGGCTCGAGGCGAGGGCCTCGGTGCGCGAGACTTGGGTGCTCACCCACCAGCTGTAGGCCTCGTCATACCAGAGGCTCTGGCCCCCGAGGTCCCAGAAGCGCAGCCCCGCTGCGACCAGGAGGAGGGTCACGGCGGCAATGCAGGCCATCCTTGTACGGGGTGGGCGTGCAGACGTCATACCGACCGCATTGTAGCCGGAGGCGCGTATCGTGGCAACCGGCTCGCACGGCTGGAGAGGCAGAACCCCTCGCAGGGTGCGGAAACCCTGCGAGGGGCGGAGAAGGGCTGCGAGGGGCGGAGTCTCTGCCCTTGCGAGGGTTTCTGGACCCTCGCAAGGGTTCCGGGGCTGGTTACGGGGCGGCAGAACCCCTCGCAGGGTGCAGAAACCCTGCGAGGGGCGGAGAAGGGCTGCGAGGGGCGGAGAGGGTT
>JALHDK010000076.1 GCA_022838965.1 Actinomycetales bacterium
ACCCGTGGTCGGGTCCGAGGCCGAAGGCGGCGTCGACATCGGGGCGGGGGAGGTTCGCCCAGGCCATGGTGTTCGCGGCGTAGTCGACGTACATCTGCATGATGATCGGGTCCCGCGTGTCCGGATCCAGCGCCCACCCCGACGCGGTCACCACGCCCGGTGTGGTCGTGAGCGATTCGAGCTCTCCCAGGGGATCACCAGTGGCGAGCGTCACCACGGAGGCCTCATCCGTGGAGCTGTCCCCCGGATCCGTGGAGGGGGACGCGGGGAGCGCGGGCACGGGATCCGGCTCCGCCGCCGGCTCTCCGGGTGGTTCCGCCGACGGCTCTCCGGAGGGATCTGCCGGGGGAGTTTCCGGTGGCTCTGCCGGGGGTTCTTCGGGCGGTCCTGCCGGGGGGTCGGCAGGCGGTGTGCCCGGAGGCTCGGCCGCGGGGATGGACGAACCGTCCGAGGGCGGCTCGCTGGGCGTCCCGGTGGAGGTCGAGTGTGCGGGGCGCACCTCGTCGTCGGCGGATGGGAGACTCACCCCCAGCGTGGTCGCGGTCACGACCACGAGGAGGAGGGACATGCGGCCGGTTCGCCTGCCACGGGAGCGGATCGTCGTCCCGTACCGCGAGGGTGCTTCTCCGTGCTTCATGATGCCTTCTCCCCGTGTCCGTCACCCCGGACCCCGCACCGCCGGGTTGGGCCATTGTCCGGCCGCTGCATCGGCAACGGAAGGGCTTTCGGTCCCACGCCGGGACAACGCGGGCGAGGGTCGGCCCACCTGACCGTGCGGGTCAGTACTGTTGGACCGGGACATGGTGACTCCGGAGGTCGACGATGCGGTGGATGGTGACTGGTGCCCTGGGCATGCTGGGCACGGACATGGTGGCCCGGCTCACAACTGACGGACACGAGGTCATTCCCGTCGACATCGGCGAGCTGGACATCACCGATCCCGGGGCCGTCGCGGCGATGCCCGCCGTCGACATCCTCGTCAACTGCGCGGCCTTCACGGCCGTCGACGCCGCCGAGGAGAAGGAAGGTGCCGCCTTCACCCTGAACGCCGTCGGGCCGCAGCTCCTCGCGCGCGCCGCGCGGGCCCGCGGTGCCCGCATGGTGCAGATCTCCACCGACTATGTCTTCGCCGGCAACGGTACGGAGCCCTATCTCGAGGACGAGGTGATCGCGCCGCTCTCCGCCTACGGGCGCACGAAGGCTGCGGGGGAATGGGCGGTGCGGGCGGAGGCCCCGGACCATCTCATCGTGCGGACCGCCTGGCTGTACGGCGCGAACGGCGCCTGTTTCCCGAAGACCATGGCACGTCTCGCCGCGGAACGCGAGGTTCTCCAGGTGGTGGCGGACCAGGTGGGGCAGCCGACGTGGACGGTGGACCTGGTCGACCTCATCGTGCGGCTCGTCGAGGCGAAGGCCCCTGCCGGCACCTACCACGGGACGGCCTCCGGCCAGGTGTCGTGGCACGGCTTCACCCGGGAGATCGTCACCACCATCGGGAAGGACTCCGGCATGGTGCACCCGACCACCTCGGAGGCCTTCCAGCGGCCCGCTCCCCGCCCCGCCTACTCCGTGCTCTCCCACCGCCGTCTTCGTGAGATCGGGATCACGCCGATTGGCCCGTGGAACGAGCGGTGGAGGGTTGCGGCCCCGCACGTGCTTGCGTAGCGTCGAGATATCCCTATCCCTTCCCCACCGTCGCACCATCAGGAAGTGATGAGTCTGCCGCGCTCCCGTCGTGACCCGATCCGCGTGCGCGGGGCTGCGCTCGTGGTGGCAGGGCTGCTCGTGATGGCGCCGATGATACCGGCGGGCTCGCGTGCGCTGGGAGAACCCCGGCTCGACAAGGAGTCGCTGTTCACCGCTGCGGTCGACGACGCGTTCGATCAGCTTCGGGAAGGCGTGGCGGTCGGCTCCGAGCGTGTGCGCGACCAGCTCGCTGCGAACGGCGGGTGGACGGGCGGACGGATGCCGTGGCTCGGGTCCGGCACCTTCTCCGTGGTGGCCGGCACCACCGCGGCTCCCGCGCCAGAGCGCCGCACCGTGCAGGTGCTGGTCCGTGTCGAGGAGGGCATCCCCATCGATCCCGTCACCTTTGCCGACGGCGTCATGGCGATCCTGAATGATCCGCGTGGCTGGGGTCCGATTGACGGCGTCGCCTTCGCACGCACCGACGTCGACGCCGCTGCGGAGATCGTCATCACCATCGCGTCCCCCGGCACCACGGAGGTGCTGTGCGGAGAACTACCCACCAGGGGCTTCACCTCGTGCGGCCGGGGGCGGCCGGTCAACATCAACGGCGACCGGTGGCTCGAGGCCGCGCCCGCCTTCCTGTCCGCGGGGGGCACTGTGGCCGAGTACCGCAACTACGTGATCAATCACGAGGTCGGCCACTCGCTCAACCACGGGCACGAGACCTGCGCCGCGCCGGGGAGGCCTGCCCCGGTGATGATGCAGCAGACGCTGGGCCTGGGAGAGTGTCTCCCCTCGGGATGGCCCAGCCCCTGAGCCGCTCCGCGGCAGCGACCGGGGAACTACTCGTTCAGCAGGCTCAGCAGGTACTCTCCGTAGCCTGACTTGCGCAGCGCCTCGGCGCGCTCCAGGAGTTCGTCGTCCGTCAGGAAGCCCCGCCTCCAGGCCACTTCCTCCGGGCAGCCGATCTTCATGCCCTGCCGGGCCTCGATGGTGCGCACGAACGCCGTCGCGTCCGCCAGCGAGTCGAACGTGCCGGTGTCGAGCCATGCGGTGCCGCGCGGGAGGACCTCCACGTGGAGTCGCCCGGCGTTGAGGTACTCGCGGTTGACATCGGTGATCTCGTACTCGCCGCGCGGCGAGGGCTGCAGGTCCCGTGCGATCGCGATGACGTCGTTGTCGTAGAAGTACAGTCCGGGAACGGCGTAGCTGGACTTGGGCCGCTCCGGCTTCTCCTCCAGGGACACCGCCCGGAAGTCCTCGTCGAACTCGACCACGCCGTAGGAGGACGGGTCGGAGACGTGGTACGCGAACACGGCGCCGCCGTCGATGTCGTGGAAGCGCATGAGGGTCTTGCCCATGCCGTGCCCGTAGAAGATGTTGTCCCCGAGCACCAGGGCGGCCTTGTCCGCTCCGACGAAGTCGGCGCCAATGACGAAGGCCTGGGCGAGACCGTTCGGCACCGCCTGGACGGCGTACTCGATCGAGATGCCGAACTGCACGCCGTCCCCGAGGAGGCGGCGGAACGAATCGGCGTCGTGCGGCGTGGTGATCACCAGGATGTCCCGAATACCCGCCAGCATCAGCGTGGAGAGCGGGTAGTAGATCATCGGCTTGTCGTACACCGGCACGAGTTGCTTCGAGACTCCCAGGGTGATGGGGTGCAGCCGGGTGCCCGAGCCACCGGCCAGGATGATTCCGCGCATCCCCCAAGTCTGGCGCATCCGAAGTACTGTGGGAGCCAATCACCGCCGAGGGAATGGAAGTCGTGTACCGGATCACGGGTGTCGCCCGCCATTACGACTGGGGCTCGGCGGAGGCCATCCCGCGGCTCCTGGGCCTCGTCCCTACCGGCGAACCGGTGGCCGAGCTGTGGTTCGGGGCGCACCCCCTTGCGCCCGCGCCTCTCGAGGACGCCGGAGTGCCCGACCTGCTCGCCCTGGTGAGGTCGGAACCCGTGTCGGTGCTGGGAGCGGACGTGCACGCCAGGTTCGGTGCCCAGCTGCCCTTCCTGCTCAAGCTGATCGCGCCCGCCCGGCCGCTCTCGCTCCAGGTGCATCCGGACCTCACCCGTGCCCGGGAGCGTTTCGCCGCGGAGGAGGCCGCCGGCGTGGCCATCGACTCCCCACGGCGCAACTACCGCGATGCCAACCACAAGCCCGAGCTGGTCTATGCCCTCACCCGCTTCGAGGCGCTCTGCGGATTCCGGGCGCCCCGGCGGGCCGCGGAACTTCTGGATGGCCTGGGAACGCAGCTGACGGACGCGCTCCACCGGCAGTTGCGGGCGGAGCCCAACGCGGAGGGGGTCCGGCGGGCCTTCACCTCCCTCCTCACCATGGTCTCCCGTCCCACCCCGGAGGTCGTCGCCGCCGTCGCGGAGGCTTGCGCACGCCGGCTTGAGTCCGGCTCGCCATCCGTTCGCGCCGACCGCACCGTTGTGCTGCTGCAGCGGGAGCACCCCGGAGATCCCGGGGTCGTGGCCTCGCTCCTGCTCAACCCCGTCACCCTCAACCCGGGCGAGGCGCTGTTCGTCCCCGCGGGCGGGGTGCACGCCTACCTGTCAGGGCTCGCGGTGGAGGCGATGGCCTCCTCCGACAACGTGCTGCGTGCCGGACTCACCCACAAGCACATCGACGTCCCGGAGATGCTCGCGTGCGTCGACTACGTGGCCGCACCCCCGATCCGGCTCGCACCGGAGTACTTCGGCGGACCGGTGGGGGTGTTCTACGCGCCCGTGGACGACTTCGAACTCTCGGTAGCCCACGTCGACGCGGCCACCGGGGCGTACCCGCTGCGGGGAAGGGGGCCACGGATCCTCGTCGTGGTCGCCGGTCGGGCCTCGGTGGCGTGCAGTGGCCGGACGGAGTGGCTCACACCCGGTCACGGCGTGTTCCTGCGGGCGGACGAGGGCCTGCCTGTGGTGGGCGGCGAGGGCATGCTGGTCCAGATCGACGTGCCGTGACGTCAGTCGACGGGCCGCGCCCCCTCCTGGCGCTCGAGCACCCGGCGTCGCTCGGGTGTCACGGTGGAGGAGAACACGACCACCGACCCTCCTCCCCGCCAGGCGGAGAGGGCCGTCCGGGCCAGCTTCCACACCGAGCCGGGCGTGAACGCGATGCGTGTGCCGTCCCCCGTGCCCAGGGCGGCGTCGAGATCGTCGAATGTCAGGCCGAAGGTCTCGACGGCCCGCTCCTCCGGGTGGAAGGTCCCCGGCATCACGAGGGCGTCCGGCTGTCCCGGCAGCGCCGCTCCGCCGTCGACGACGCCGTCGGGGAGCTCCCCCTCCCACCGGAAGGCGAGGGGGGCGAGGGGTACCGCGATGACGAGAGGGCCGCCGGTCCGGCCGGCGTGGCGGCCCGGCCGGTCGGTGACGACGACGGCGGCGTCCCGGTCATCGGGGACGAAGCTGACCCGTGCCCCGCGGACCCAGGTGGCCCAGATCCACACCACGGCGCGCCAGTGCACCGGGAGGTCGACGACGACCAGGTCCCCGGTCCCCACGCCCTCCTCGTCGAGCAGGTTGGCGGCCTTTGCGACCCACTGGGCGAGGACGTGCCCGGAGAGCTCCACGCGTTCACCGCCGTCCGGCCCGGCGTAGGAGGTGAGGTACGGTTGCCGGGAGCGCGCGACGGTGGCGAGCAGGTCGGTGGGGGAGAACGGCATGTCGCCAGCCTAGGGGCCGCCCGACCTGCGGTGCGACCTAGCGCATCGGACTGGCAACACGCCCGCGCGACACGCCGATGTTGCGAAGTTGTGGCGGAATCGCCTTGACGCGTGCGGCTTACACGGCTGTAATTTAGGGAAGTCTTGGTCGCGCTGCCGGATTGGAGAAGCTCAATGTGGAATATTCTCGGTGACGGCCCGATCGCAACGAACGGTCCCACCCACCACTCCCGGAGCGGCGTGCACCTGCGGCTCGTGGAGGTCGTCGATGACGGTGCCCTGGCCTGGCAGGAGCGGGCGCTCTGTGCCCAGACCGATCCCGAGGCGTTCTTCCCGGAGAAGGGCGGCTCGACCCGGGAGGCGAAGCGGGTGTGCGCCTCCTGCGAGGTCCGGGGGGAGTGCCTCGACTTCGCCCTGGCGAACGACGAGCGTTTCGGGATCTGGGGCGGGTTGTCGGAGCGTGAGCGCCGCAAGATGAAGCGTCGGATCGTCTGAGGACCGCCCGCCGCGTGGTGTCACCCCGAAGTCCGGGTCCCGAGACAACGGCCGTCCTCGTGACGTGTGGGACCACCCGGTATCTCCGCCGCACCCTGGAAGGCGTGCGGGCGCAGACGTGGATTCCGACCCGCGTGGTGGTGGTCGACATCTGGAGCCCCGGGCGGGACATCGGCACGGGGCAGTCGATCCAGGCCATCGTCACGGACCTCGGCCTGGACAGCGTGTGCAAAGTCAGGGTGGTGCAGGCCCCGCAGGCCCGCACCTTCGGTGAGGCGGTCCGCCGCGGCCTGGAGTTGAACGCCCTGGCCCAACAGCGGGCGGACCGGTTGCACGAGACCCGGACGGGTGAGATTCCCATCATCCGCGATGACACCTCCCCGGGCTGGCTCTGGCTCCTCCATGACGATTCGGCTCCGGATCCGGCCGCTCTCGAGCGCCTCGTGCGTGCCGGGGAGTCCGGACCGTCCATCGCGGTGGCGGGCGCGAAGCAGCGCGACTGGCACGTGCCGGACCGTCTGCTGGAGGTCGGCATCCACTCCACGGCCAGCGCGCGGCGCTACAACCCCATCGACGACGACGAGATCGACCAGGGCCAGCGTGACGACGTCGAGGACGTCCTCGCCGTCGGTCTCGCGGGAGCGCTCGTGCGGCGGGACGTGTGGTCGCGGCTCGGCGGCACCGACCCGGCCCTGGGCCCGTTCGGCGACGGCCTGGAGTTCTGCAGGCGGACGCGACGAGCGGGGTTCCGGGTCATCGTGGTGCCCGGGGCGGTCGTGTTCCACGCCCGGGCCTCCTACCTCGGCCTGCGGTCCTACGGCCACGCCAGTCAGGATGCACCGGTGCCCGACATCGCGCGCTCCTTCTCCGCACGCCGCCGCGCCCAGCTCTACAACTGGATCCTCGCCACCTCCGCCGTCCGGCTGCCGTTCCTGCTGCTGTGGCTGCTCGTGCTGACGCCGGCCCGGGCGCTCGCACGCTTCGTCCAGAAGGACATGGTGCGGGCACGCGCCGAGCTCTCCGCAGGGGCGGCCGTCCTCTCCCGCCCGGACCTGTGGCTGGCCGCCCGCCGACGTCTCCGGAGATCCTCCGTGCTTCCCGCCGCGGCCCTCGCCCCACTCGAGACCGACGCACGCGAGATCCGGCGCGCGAGACGGCAGCAGCGGCGGGCGCGTGCCTCGCGTCACACGGTCGGCCCGACCGACCTCGACCTCGCCGAGAAGGCCGCGCTGGCGGGCCGTCGCCGGGCGGGGGCGACCGTCGTCGCCCTCGCCACCCTCGCGACGACAGCGGCCGGGGTGGCACCCCTGCTCGGGCTCGGTGCCCTGAGCGGGGGAGCCCTGCTGCCCGGCGACCTCGGGGTGCGCGAGCTGGCGGAGCTCGCGTTCTCATGGTGGATCCCGACGGGTGACGGCGTGCCGGGCCCCGCGGACCCGATCCTCACGGTGGCCCTGGTTCCCCTGGCGATGGGGATGAGCCTTTCCACGGCGGCCAGCGCTGTCGTCCTCCTGGGCGTCCCGGCGGCGGCCCTCAGCGCGTGGGGCGCCGCCGGTGCCGCCACCCGCTCGGTGGCGCTGCGGATGTGGGCGGCGGTGGCGTGGGCGTTCACCGCCGTCACGGCAGCGGCCACGGCGCAGGGGAGGGTGTCCGCCATGGTGGCCCACGTCGGCCTCCCGCTCGTGGCGCTCCTCACCGTCCGCGCCCTGGGACTGCAGCGCCGGGACCGGGTGGCCTCCGGGGCGTCCTCCCTCGGCGCCGCTGCCGGCGCGGCCCTCGTCCTCGCGGCCGTCGTCGCCGCGGCCCCCATCCTCGCGGTTCCCGCACTGGTCGTCTTCGCCGCACTCACCGCCTTCTCACCCCAGCGCCGGACGGTGTGGTTCATCCCGGTGCCCGCTCTCGTCCTGAGCGGTCCCTGGCTGACCGCGGTCATCAGCGAGCGGGCGTGGCACGCCCTCGCCGCCAGCCCAGGCGTGCCCCTCCGGTCGGAGGCGGCGGAGCCCTGGCAGGTGGCCCTGGGACTGCCAGCCGCCGGGGCGTCGCCGCTGGTCATCGCTCCGGGCGCCGTTCTCGCGGCGCTGTCCGTCCTGGCCCTCCTGCGGGGAACCGGGCGGGCACGTGGCGTGCGTGTCGGCTGGGTGCTGGTGGTCCTCGGCGTCGCGACGGCGCTCGCGGCCAGCCGTGTCGCCGTCGCCGTCGATGCGGACGGGCAGGTGGTCCACGGGTGGCCCGGACCGGGCGTGTCCCTCATGACCCTCGGCCTCCTGCTCGCCGTCGCCACCGCGGCAGACGGGCTTCGGGAGGCCCTCTCCCGTCATCCCTTCGGGCTGCGCCACCTCGCGGCCGGCCTCGTGGCCACGCTCGCGGCGGCGGGCGTCGTCGCTGCGGGCGTCGCGTGGGTCCTGTCCGTGCGCGCCGACCAGCTGCTCGCCGCCGCCCCGGACAGCCCCGTGCCGGCCATCTCCACACAAGTGGCGGAGAGCCCCGATCGGGGACGCACCCTGGTGCTGTCGCCCGCCGCGGCGGGCGTGACGGCGGAGTTGTGGCGGTCGAACGGTCCCCAGCTGCAGCACACCTCCACCCTCGCCGCGGCGCGCCGGATCACCGACCTCCCGGGTGCCGTCGATGCGGACCGCGCCGCCGCCGACCTGGCCGGGATCGTCGCCGAGATCGTGGCCGGCCGGGCGACGGACGCCGGCGAACGCCTGGCGAGCCACGCGATCGCGGTGGTGCTGGTGCCCCCCGGAGCCCCGCCTGCGCTTCTGGCGACCCTCGAGGCCACCCCCGGCCTCGCGCGCGTGGCCGAGACCGGGGCGGGGACGGCGTGGCGCGTGGCGACGGACGGCCGGGAGGGTGCGGCCTGGACTGTGGCCCGGCTCCGGCTCGCGCTGGGCGACGTGGTCACCGCGGTCCCGGCAGGCCGCATCGGCGCCTCCGCCGTGATTCCCGAGGGCCCTGCCGGCCGCCAGCTCGTCCTCGCGGAGCGCGCTGACCCCGGATGGCGGGCCGCCGTGGATGGCGTCCCGCTCGCGGCGGTCGACGGCGGGTGGCAGCAGGTCTTCGCGGTCCCCACGGGCGGGGGGCGGGTGGTCCTCACCCACGACCCACCGCTGCGGCGACCGTGGCTCGCCGTGCAGGCGGTGGTCGGTGCGGCGACCCTGCTGCTCGCCCTGCCCATCCGCCGACGCAGGGAGGGGGAGTGATGGGATTCCGGGTGACGGCGCTGCGCTTCCTCAGCGCGGGGG